>JBKOVG010000081.1:0-8544 GCA_046723845.1 Candidatus Methylomirabilota bacterium
TGCCTCCTCGACCAGCTCGAAGACGCGCTCGGGGACCGTGGGCGCGGCGGCGGCCCGCCTCAACTCGGCCACCAGCTCCTCCTCGAGCACGTGCTTGGCGGTGATGCGGAGCACCTCGGGAATCGGCGCGTCGGACTGGCGGAAATACCGGACCAGCTTGCGGCTCTCCTCCCAGACCCGATGGTACGTCTGCTCGTGCTTGTCAAGGACGGCCTGGATGACGTTGGCCAGCACGCGGCGGCGCTGCTCCAGGAAGAGGTGGGTCAGCGAGAACAAGTCCTGCCTGAAGTATTCATCCAGGCCACGCACCATATCGGTGATGCTGCGCTGGGCGTATCGCCGCAGCAGATCGGTCTTGAGGGTGTTGTAACTGTCCTCGTCCTCGTAGATCCGGATCCCGCAGGAAAAATCGTGACCGCCAAAGTGCAGCACGGCGTACTGGAGGCTCCCGGCCTCCCCGGTGATCTCGGAGGTGACCCGGACGTGCCCGATGCGGACCCTCGTGCCGTCGTAGGCGTCGCCGGTGTCGTCGAGGCGCTGCACCCGCCAGGCATAGATGGGTGCATCGTCCGGATACTCTTCGAAGAGACCACTGATCGCGTAGTGGGCGACCACGCGGCGCAGGTCGACGACCGCCGGGCTGATCAAGCTGCGATAGACCTGGCCACCGTCCGCGAAGGCGGATACATTGCTGGGCGCCGCCTCCAGCCGGCGGACGAACTCGCCCTCCAGCTGGCCGCCGCCGAGGTCGCGCAGGTGCTGCAGAGCCATGGCCGCGTACTTCAGGATCTGGGTGGGCTCGAGCGCCGAGATTTCGTCGAAGAACCACCCGCAAGACGTGTACATGAGCAAGCGATTCCGCTCCATCTCGAGCAGCCGCCGTGTCTCTACCTGGGCAATCGTGTCCAGTAGGGTCCGCCGGTGGCGCGCCAGCCAAGTGGCGAGCCCCTCCTGGCTGCGATCGAGGATGACCTCGATGTAGGCGTCCCGCGCCTCCCACGGATCCTTGAGTAAGGCCGATGCCCGTGCCTCGTAGAAAACGTCGATCTGGTCTCGAAGCCAGTCGAGCGCTTCCCGCAGCGGTTCCCGCCAGCGCTGCTGCCAGTCCGGGCGCGTCCTGCACCCGCAGTCACTTCGCCACCGCTCGATGCCGTGGGGGCAGCTCCATGACGTCCCCTCCCGAATCTGCACTTCGAAGGCTGGCGGGTGCTTGGCCAAGAATGCGCCGTAGTTAGTCAGCGCGGCGACCGCTCCACCCTCCATCTCCGTGAGGGCGGCCGCCAGTGCCATGTCGCCGAATTTCTTATGGTGGCCGTAGGATTCGCCGTCGGTCGCGCAGTGGACGAGTTGGGCGCCCTCGCGATCCGCGGTGAAGCCGGCTATCAGGCGGGCTACGAGACTCTCGCCACGATCGAGGGCGTTCTCGAAGGCGATGGCTCTGGAGATCGGTCCGTCATAGAAGAACAGCGTGAGCGTTCGCCCTCCCGAGCCGCGCCAGAGATAAGGCCGGCTGGGGTCGACACGGTCGTTGACCTCTTCCCAAGGCTCAGTGCCGATCTTGCGGATCCGCCAGGCCTGGTGGGGAGCCAGAATCGTGAATCTCATCCCGGCCTCAGCGAGGATCTCGAGCGACTCGTTGTCGACGGCGGTCTCCGGCAGCCACATGCCCTCGGGCTCCCGCCCGAACCGTTCCTGGAAATCCTTTTGTCCCCACCGAACCTGGGTGATCTTGTCGCGCCGAGTGGCGAGCGGCAGGATTACGTGATTGTAGGCCTGGGCGATCGCGTTGCCGTGCCCGTCGTGCACTTTTCTGCTCTGGCTGTCGGCCTGAAGGATGTTGTCGTAGGTGTCGGGCATGTGACGCTCGAGCCAGGCAAGGAGAGTCGGACCGACATTGAACGAGATTTTCTCGAAGTTGTTGACGATGTCTAGGATGCGGTTGTCCTGGGCGACTCGCCGGGCGGCCGTATTGGGCGCGTAGCACTCTGCGGTGACACGCTCGTTCCAGTCGTGATAGGGGGCCGCCGAGTCCTGGATTTCGACCGCTTCCAGCCACGGGTTCTCGCGGGGCGGTTGGTAGAAGTGGCCGTGGATGGCGACGAAGCGATCGGTGCTCACTGGTCGTTCAGCCATCGCAAGAACGCTGGCGTCCTGCACGATCTTCGGAATGGCAACGAGGACATCGCATGTCGGAGCCCCCCGCAGGCCAGGCAGGTCAGATGGGTGCTGTGAGATTAATCTGGAGGCGGCGGGGGGTCAAGCATCCGAGGGCCGCGCCGTCTGGACCACAAGCGTGCCACGCTTCGCGAGTACTACAACCTGCTCGAGCTCGTAATGCACAAGAGCGTGTGGCTTGAGGAGTACGCTCGCGAGCAGATCCAGCTTGAGGAACAGCACATCGCTGAAGTCGAGAAAATGATGCGCAAGCCCGGCGAACTGCGCCCCGCCGGCTGATGCCCACGACACTACCTACGGCAGCGAGGGACGGAGCATGTGGTCGCTGCTAGGCGCCACCTTCAGCGACTGGTATGCGGACCGGTTCGATCCCCGCTTCGGCCAAGCGCTCAGTGTACCGGATCGACAGGTACTGCCACGGTCACTGTGATGAACGAGCGACTCGGCGCCCGCGCGGGGGCGATCGTAGAGGGCGTCCCCTCGTCTTCGGGAATGAACAACGGCATGCGTCCTCCTTGACGTCGCGGCAGGTCGGATGGAGCTGCATGTCGTACCGCTCGGCGATGGCGCCGATCGGCGCCCGGAAGATCGGTTTGGTGGTGACATCGGCCACGCGCCGCCCATCCAGGTAGACACAGGGCCGGTGTTTCTTCAGCGATTCGACGTACGCCTGTGCACTGCGGGCCCGCATGCTCTTCTCTTCGTGACCTCCGCGCGGCGAGACGAGCCGAGGTGAGCGCATGGTACTCCAAACGCGCGATGGTGTATGGTGCCAACGCATGAGGACCCACCAACGCTATCGCTGATCGCCCTCAACGCCGCCGCCGTGGCGGTGGCGGTCATCGCCGCCCGCAGCGCGCGCCTCGGCGGAGGAACGGGCCCGCTCGTGCTCGGCACGCTCGGCGGCTATCTCATCGTCGTGCACTCGGTGGTCCTGCTGGCTGGACTGGAGGGCTATCTCTGCGTCGGCGGCGTCGGCATGCTGCTGGCCATTGCCCTCGCCGGCGCGCTCTGGCTCACTCACCGCGCTCGGCGCGGTCGAGCGCTGCCGAGGATCTGGGCCACCGCGCGGGACGGGGACGGCGGGGCCAATACGGCCGCAGGCCTGAGCGATCGCGCGTGCGTGGCCCTCGGCTCCGCCCCCGATTACGTCACCGCCGCGGCGCTCTTTCCGCCGCTGGTGGCGCTCGCTGGTGGCGTCGTGTGGGCGTGGCCGCATCTCTTCCAGGCCACGCGGCTCTGGATCTGGGACGACTACACGTATCACATGGTCTACCCGGCGCTGTGGCTGCGCCATCACGCCATCGCCGCCGTCGCGCCGGCCCAGGCCTTCACCATGCAGGCCTGGTATCCCCTTTCGGCCAGCGTCGTCGCCACGTGGTTCATGCTCCCGTTTCCGGAGTCGCGCGGCGATGCGCTGGCCTGGGTCAGCCTCACGGGAGTGCTCTACGGCGGCATCGTGGCGGCCGCCTGCGCCGAGCTGCTCCGACGGCTCGAGTGCGGTCGCTACGCGTGGGCCGTTTCCATCGTGCTGCTCGCGACATCCACGCGCATCGCGATCATGGCCTCGAGCTTCTCCGACGCCGACCTGGCGGTGGCGGCCACGCTCTTCGCGGCGCTGGTGGTCGCCCTTCCCCGCGCCGAGAGCGAGCGCGGACGCGAGATCGCGATCGACTGTGTACTCGCCGGATTGCTCACGGGGATGGCCCTCGGCGTGAAGGTGAGCGCCGCGACTCAGGCGCTCATCATCGCCGCCATGCTGGCCCTGCGCGCGGCGGGGTCGTCACCCGGCGTCCGGGCCCGCGTGCGAGCCGTGCTCGGGATCGGGCTCGTCGTGGCGGCGGGATGGACGGTTACCGCCGGCTACTGGTATGCCCGCAACGTCGTGCACACCGGGAACCCCGTCAATCCCGCGGCCTTCTTCGGCTGGAAGGGGACGACCTTTCCGGAGACGACCCTGCTCGAGTACGGACGGCAGTACGGCCTCCGGCGAGCGCTCGACGACGCCCTGACCGTCTACCTGGACTGGCCACGCCTGCACGCCGTCCTCGCCATCGGCGGGCTCATCGGGCTGGCGGCCTGGCTGCCGCTGCATCGCCGGCCCCTGACGCGATCACGCCGGTATTTCGCGTGGGGGGCGCTAACGTTGGCGGCCGCCACCCTGGCGCTCCTGCCGATTGCGCCCTATTCGGCCGGCAATGCGATGACGTTCCGGTCGGGCTTCATCCACTGGGACAGCATGCGGTACATCGCGCTGCTTCCCATGCTGGGCTGGGCGGCACTCGGCTTCCTGATCGATGCCGGCCCCGGCGCTTCTGCGTGGAGAACAATCAGTGCCGTCGGCGTCGCGATCGCCGCCCCCCTGGCCTCCACCACCGGGCTGGTGGCGCCCGCCGCGCTCACGGCTCTGGCGATCGCCGCCGCGCTCATGGCGCGAGTGTGGCCACTCGCCCCGATAGGGCAGTGGGACCGAATGCGCAGCCCAGCCGCGGGGTTCGCGGTGGGCGCCCTTGTCGTCGCCGCGCTCGTGGCCGGCGTGCACGGCGCCAAGGCGACGGCGACCGCGACGGCTTTCCACCAGGAGCCCCTGTTCGGTCGCGCGGCTGCGGTGCTCGATCGGCAGCCCGCCGGCGCCCGCGTGGCGGTGTTCGGCGACCAGTGGGTCTATCCCACCTTTGGTGTCCGGCACCATCTCCGGCCCGTCCGGCTCGACGGCAATGGCCGGATCGCCACCGGGCCCATCGTTGATGCGATGGCGCCGGGACCGCTCACCGTCGACCCGGCCGCCTTCCGGGCGAACCTGCGCGCGTCCGGGATCGAGATCGTGGTCGTCATCCACCTGCCGCATCCCGGCCGCTCGCCAGAGTGGCCGACGCAGCAGGCAGCGCTGGAATCAGTGGACGACGCCGTCCTGCTCCACCGCGATGGTGCGGTGGCCGTCTGGGCGATCGATTGATAGCCCCGGGCCCAATGGGCACTTCCGGTACGCCGGCGTCGTCACCAACCTGACCCTCGCTGCTTCGGGCCAGCCATTGTAGCCGTCGCCGATGCGCGCCTCGACATTACGGTAACCGAGCTCATCGAGGACCTGCATCGTCCGCCTGCCGAGCGGCTCTACGATTTCGATCGTGTAGACCTTCGCCACGAGTTCGGCAAGGATTGCCGCCTGATATCCCGAGCCGGTGCCCACTTCCAGCACGGTATCCCCGGCTTCGGATCAAGCAGATCTGTCATCAGCGCAACAAGGAAGGGCTGCGAAATCGTCTGGCCTTCACCGATCGGGAGCGCCCGGTTCTCATACGCGAAGGCCTGCTGGAGTGCCGTCGGTGGAGGCCGTGCCCAGTCACATCGAAGGAGTCAATTCGCATTACGTGGCACGGTTCGGGCTCATCGTCCATCGTAATGATCTCCGGCGCCTACCACCTTGACCTCCGCGCCCTCCTCCTTCATGCGGTAGTACGGCACCCATAGCTCCACTTCCTGGTATAGGTTTTCGGCCAGGATCGCGATCCGCTTGCCCTTCAAGTTCATCGGCCTCTCCTCATGCCTTTCGGGACGTCTGGGAGAAGAATGTGCCCATCCGAGGCTCTAGCTTCTTGCCCCCGCAGCCGGGGCACGTGTAGTCCCCACGTTCTCGCTCGCCGATGGACAGGATCAGGGTCACTTCCTTCTTGCACCGCTCGCAGTAGAACTCATAGTGAGGCATGTTGAGTCCTCCTTGCCGCCGCTCACCCGGTACCGAGCTGCCCTGTCTCGAAGCCGCGAACGAAATATACTCCCGCCCCAGGGTCTCGGCGAGCGGCGACCTCGGGCTAGCCCCTCCTAGCTTGAAGGCGTCGTTTGAGCCAGCGACCTTTGGGTTATGAGGGGATCATCGCCTGTCTCCGGAGAGGTCCTGGAGAGCGCGCGCCGCTCAGAGGCCCGCCCTTGACCGATGGGGCCGCTTCTGTTCTCGTGCTCGATGATGGCAGCCGCAGCCACGACCCGCCTGCGCGGCGTCCTCCTCGTCCTGGCTACGCTCCTCGGAGCGCTCGGGTCCGCCTGCCAGCCGCTGCCCACACCCGGGCCCGCCCCGGCCCCCAGCGCCGCGCCCGCTCCCTCGGTGCCGTCGTCTCCGTCGGTGCCGGCGCCGAAAGTCGTCTCCGACGAGGCCTACATCCTCTGGCTCGTGGAGCGCGCGATGCTCCACCAGGCGGAGCTGGCCGCGAGGCGCTACTCGGGCCAGGGACAGATGTGGCAGCATCCCTACGCCACGCCGCAGCCGCGCGCCGCCTCGGCGCTGGCCTCAGTGTGGTTCACCGCGTACCCGCCGTCTCAGATCACGGGGTCGGCCGAGTCGGTACTGGAGAGCCTGGGCGACCCTGACCTCTGGCGCGTCTTCCACGACATCGGCATCGCCGGCATGCACACCGGTCCCATGAAGCGCGCCGGCGGCATCCGCGGGCGCGAGTACACGCCCACCGTGGACGGCAACTTCGACCGCATCAGCAGCGAGATCGACCCCGGCTTCGGGACCGAGGCGCAGTACCAGGCCATGGTCCGGCACGCGCGCGACTACGGCGCCGTGCTCATCGGCGACATCATCCCCGGCCACAGCGGCAAGGGCGCCGACTTTCGTCTCGCCGAGCGGGACTACGGTGACTACCCGGGCCTCTACCACCTGGTGGAGATCCGGCCGGCGGACTGGAGCCTGCTCCCCGTGGTGCCGACCGGCAAGGACTCGATCAATCTCGGGCCCGCGGCGGTGGACGCCCTCAAGGCGGGCGGCTACATCGTCGGGCAGCTGCCGCGGACCATCTTCTACGAGCCGGGCGTCAAGGAGACGGACTGGTCGGCCACCGACGTCGTCATCGGCGCCGACGGCAAGAGCCGCCGCTGGGTGTACCTGCACTACTTCAAGGAAGGGCAGCCCAGCTTCAACTGGCTCGATCCCACCTTCGCAGCGCCGCGGCTGGTGGCGGGGGACGCCATCCATTCGCTGGCCACCCTGGGCGAGCGCATCCTGCGCCTGGACGCCAACGGCTTCCTCGGCATCGAGGTCGGCCCGAGCGCCGGCCGCGCCTGGTCCGAGGGCCATCCGCTCTCGGTCACCGCCAACCAGCTCATCGCCGGCCTGGTGCGCAAGCTCGGCGGCTTTACTTTCCAGGAGCTCAACCTCACGCTGGAGGACATCCAGGCGATGTCCCATGAGGGCGCGGATCTCTCCTATGATTTCATCACCCGCCCGGCCTACCAGCACGCCCTCGTCACCGGCGACGCCGAGTTCCTACGTCTCATGCTCGGCCTGCAGCGAGCCTACCAGGTCGACCCGGCCGCCCTCATCCACGCGCTCCAGAACCATGACGAGCTCACGCTCGAGCTGGTGCATTTCTGGACCCGGCACAAGGACACCACGTTCACCTTCCGCGGCAAGCCGGTGAAGGGCAGCACGCTGCGCGAGACCATCCGGGACGAGATGCACGGCCGGCTGCTAGGCCCCGCGGCCCCCTACAACCTCAAAGCTGCCAACGGCGTCTCCTGCACCACCGCCACCGTGGCCGCCGCCGCCCTCGGCATCCGCGACATCGAGCATCTCACCGAGGCGCAGCGGCGGGACATCCAGCGCGCGCATCTGCTCCTGGCCCTGTACAACGCCATGCAACCGGGCGTCTTCGCCCTCTCCGGCTGGGATCTGGTGGGCGCCCTGACGCTGCCGGGCGAGTCCGTGAAACCATTGATCGCCGACGGCGACACGCGCTGGATCAATCGGGGCGCGTACGACCTGCTGGGCAAGCACTCCGGCGTGGCGAAGTCGAACAGTGATCTGCCGCGGGCCCTGGCCCTCTACGGTCCGCTCCCCGAGCAGCTCAAGCGTGCGGACTCGTTCGCCTCCGAGCTCCGCAAGATGCTGCGCGTGCGCACGCAATACCGCATCAACGAGAGCGAGCAGGTCGAGCTGCCGGCCGTGCAGGCCCGGGGTCTGGTCGTCATGGTCCACCGACTTCCCGACGGCGCGGGCACCCAGGTCACCGCCGTCAACTTCGGTCGCGAGGCCGTCCGGGAGGCCGTGACGCTCAAGACCGCCCCGCCGGGCGGTGCGGTCGCCGACCTCCTGGCGGAGAAGACGCTCGGCAAGCTGGGCCCGGGGGGGCGGCTGCCGCTCGCGCTCGGTCCACACGAGGGGCAGGTCCTGCTCATCAAGTAGTCCCGGGGAGGATCCGAGATGACCGGAGAGGGCCCGCGACCGCACCTGAGCTTCTGGCAGATCTGGAACATGAGCTTCGGCTTCCTGGGCATCCAGTTCGGCTGGGCGCTGCAGATGGCCAACATGAGCGCCATCTACGAGTACCTCGGCGCCGACGCGCATCAGATCCCCATCCTGTGGCTCGC
>JBKOVG010000148.1:0-21328 GCA_046723845.1 Candidatus Methylomirabilota bacterium
CCACGGGGCTGAGCGCGTGGCAGACGGCGTTCTCGGTGGTGCTGCCGCAGGCGGTCCGCAACGTCGTCGCCCCCTTGGCCGGCAACACGCTCGAGCTGAGCAATACAACGTCCATCGCCACAGTTGTGGCGCTCCCCGAGCTCTTGCGCTCGGCCCGCGTCGCTCAGGAGAGTACCTACAACCCCACGCCGCTCACGGCCGCGGCCCTCATGTATTTCGCCCTGCTGTGGCCCCTCACCCGCATGGTGGCCCGGCTCGAGCGGAAGATGATCGCGGGCCACTGATCCGGTGGCGACGAGACGGCGGCGCGGGCGGCCTCGAGCCGGCCGGAGTCCGGAGGTGGAGCCGAGAGACGTCGCGGAGGGCGCGGGGCGCTAGGCGACGCCGGGAGGAGCGCCCAGGTTGCGCGAGATCTCGATGTCGCGGCTCTGGTCTCGCGTGCGCGTGGGGCTCAGCACGATCTCCTCGACCACCGTGCGCGCGGGCAGGGTGACGCACATCAGGATGGCTGCGGCCACGTCCTCGGGCTGCATCATGGTGGCGCGCGCCGCCGCGTCGGGAGGCAAGGGACGGTTGTCGAGGATGGGCGTGTCCACCTCGGCCGGCATCACGGTGGTGGCGCGGATGCCCTTGTCGCGCAGCACGGTGTGCACGTGTCCCATGAGGTTGAGTACGCCCGCCTTGGCCGCGCCGTAGGGCGCCCCCCCGATGAGCCCGGGGCGCATGGCGGCCACCGAGCCCACGGTGACGATGGTCCCCCCGCCGCGCTCGATCATGCCCGGGAGCACGGCCTGGATCAGCGCGTAGACGCCGGTGAGGTTCACATTGATCACGGCGTCCCACTCTTCCTGGCCGACCCAGCGGACGTTGCGCGCCTTGCTGGAGTGCCCGGCGTTGTTGATCAAGATATCCACGCGCCCGAGGGTCGTGATCGCCCACTCCACGAGGGCGCGCCCCTGCTCCGGTCGCGAGACGTCGCTCTCGCGCGCCACCGCCTTGCCGCCCGCCTTCACGATCTCGGTGGCCACCACGTCGAGGGGCGGCCGCCGGCGGCCGGACAGCACCACGTGCGCGCCCTCCGCGGCGAGCAGGTGGGCCGTCGAGCGGCCGATGCCCGTCCCTGCTCCCGTCACGATCGCAACCTGTCCGGCGAGCTTTGCCATACGCCTCCTATCTCCATGCCCATACGGGCTGTTCGAGATGGTCCACGCGCGTGGAGCGGCCGTGGCTCACCACCTCGCGCATCTGGTAGATGACGGCGGCGGTGGGAGCGTGAATCAGGGCGCCCAGGATGGGGAGCTGGATCACCGGCCGCTCGCTCTCGGGGATGCTGATGAAGCGAGGCACGTCCGGCGCGTCCAGAGCCTCGAGGGGGACGAGGTGCACGCGCGCGACCTCCGCGGGGTTCGGGGCGAGGAGGCCGGGGGCCTCCGCCCAGAAGACGACGGGCGTGATGACGAAGCCGGAGCGCGTCGGATAGTCGTCGAGGACGCCGATGGCCGACTCCTCGCCGAGGTGAAGCCCTACCTCCTCGTGGAGCTCGCGCAGCGCCGCCGAGCGCGCGCTCTCTCCCGCGTCGATGCGGCCGCCCGGGAGCGCCCACTGGCCGGTGTGGGCGCGCAGGGTAGGCGCGCGCTTGGTGAGGAGGAAGCAGCCGCGCCCTTCCTCATCGGGGAGCAGCACCAGCGCCACCGCGGCCGACTTTCGTCCGTCGACCTCGATGGCTTGCCGCTCGAAGGTGGCGAGGTTCCGGCGCGCTCGGGCGAGCAGCGCCTCGTCGAAGCGCACGACTAGTACGCGGGCAGCTTGCCTCCCGCCGTCCCCGTCTTCCGCACCGCGCCCACCTCTTCCGCGGCCTTCATGGCCATGTGGCGGCTGTCGCTGGCCAGGGTGACGAACTGGTAGCCCTCGGCAATCATCTTGATGGAGTAGGCCGCGGTGGCGTTGTGGATACCCGCCACCACCCCGTGCTTCTTACACGCCTTGACGATCATCTGCTGCGCCTCCACCACCGGCGCGTCGGTCTGGTCGAGCCGGGGCTTGCAGCCGAGGGCGAGGGAGAGGTCGGAGGGACCGACGTAGATCGCATCGACCCCGGGCACGCTCAGGATGTCGTCCAGGTTCTTGAGAGCCTCCGCCGTCTCGATCATCGGCATCACGATGACATCGTCGTTGGCATGGTCTCCGTAGTCCGTGCCCATGTACAGGCTCGCTCGCACCGGTCCCCACGAGCGGAAGCCGCGCGGCGGATACTTGCACGCCTGTACGAGCGCCTCCGCCTGCTCCCGTGTGTTGATCATGGGACAGATCACGCCGTAGGCCCCCGCGTCGAGGATCTTCATGAGCCGCGCGGGATCGTTCCACGGCACGCGCGCGAAGGGAATCACCCCGGTCGTCGAGATGCCCTGCAGCATGGCGACGCCTGTCTGGTAGTCGACCACGCCGTGCTGCATGTCCACTGTCAGGGAGTCGAAGCCCTGATGCGCCATCACCTCCGCGGAGAAGCCGGAGGGAATGGACAGCCACCCGTTCACCACCGCCTCGCCGCGCGCCCAGATCTCCCGCACCGTGTTCTTCCGCACGTCGCTCTCCTTTGCTGAACCGCAGAGAATGGCCGCCTCGCCCGCGCTATCTAACTCCGGCGCGACGGCGGCTGTCAAGGACGCGCGGGCGGATGCTCCGCGCGCCAGTGCCGGGCGATGTCGCCGCGCGTGGCGAACCACACACGCCCGCGGCGCTGGGCGTGCTCGACGAAGCGCGCGAGCCCACGCGCCCGCCCGGGGCGGCCGGCAATCCGACAGTGCAGACCCACCGACATCATGTTCGGACGGGTCGCCCCCTCCTCCCAGAGCTGGTCGAAGGCGTCGCAGAGATAGGCGGCGAAATCGTCCGCGACCTGGAGCGACCCGCGCCAGAAGCGGATGTCGTTGGTGTCCAGCGCATACGTAGCCGATCAGTTCGCGGCTCATGGCCGCCCAGTATAGCTTGGGCTCGGAGACCGCGTGCTATACTCCCGCCGACTCGCGTCCTTCCACTGACGTCCTTCGCACGAGGAGGAAGGTCATGGCGACGACGACCCACGCCTCACATCACGGATGGGCGCTGCTCCTGCTCTGGGGTCTCTCGTGGGTGATCCTGGGCTTCTTCCTCCTCTTCCAGCCCGGGATGACCGCCATCGTCCTCGTCCAGATCATGGCGGTGTTCTGGGTGGTGGGCGGCGTGCTGGATCTCATGAACGGCCTCACGCACCGCGAGCAACCCGGACGCGGCTGGCGCGTGCTGAGCGGCATCCTCGGCATCGTGGCCGGGATCATCATCATGATCCATCCCATCGCGGGCACCCTCGTCACCGTGGCCTTCGGCTTCTACCTCCTCGCCTTCGCGGCCATCGTGACGGGAATCATCAACCTGGTGGGCGGCTTCCAGAAGACGCTGTCATGGGGCGTGTCGCTTCTCGGGCTGGCTCAGATCATCCTCGGCATCTTCCTCGTCACGCATCCTCTGGTGGGCATGCTCGCCTACGTCCCCACTCTGGGCATCCTCGTCATCGTGGCCGGCATCGTGATCATCATCTCCTCGTTCCGGGTGCGGCGGATGATGGAGACGGCGCCCGCGGTGTGAGCGCGCTCCTCCTCTCATGAGCCTCGAACAGGAGCTGAACGACCGGCTGACCCAGGCGATCAAGGCCAAGGACACCGCCACTGCCGACGTCGTCCGCATGCTCAAGACACGCCTCCAGGAGCGGCGCACCGCCAAAGACTTCTCGGGCACGGTAGACGACGCCCTCGTCCTCGACGTGATCGGCGCCTACCGCAAGCTCCTCCAGAAGGCCATCGGGGAGTACGAGAAGGCGGGCGAGCGCGGGGCCGAGCAGGCCGCCAAGCTCCGCTTCGAGATGGCGTTCTGCGAGGGCTATCTCCCCAAGGGGCTCGACGAGGCGGCGGTGCGCGCGCTCGTCCAGGAGCGCATCCGCGCTCTGGGGATTGCCGACGCCAAGCAGGTGGGCCGCCTGGTCGGCGACGTCATGAAGACCCACAAGGGACAAGTCGAGGCCACCGAGGTGAAGCGAGTGGCCGAGGAGCTCCTGAAGGGCTAGTTGACGGGTCAGTGTCCGCCGAGGCCGGGGATGGAGATGAGGAGGTGGAGCGAGCCTCCCAGCTCGTTGAGCCGGCGGGCGTCCCAGCGCACGAAGGCCTCGCGCTCCTCGTCGGTGATCTCGGCGCCCGCCAGCGCGGCGCGGGCGTCGTCACGGAAGCGGCGACGGTACGCCGGATCCTTCTTGAGGCGGTAGAGGAGCGCGTTGACCTCGTAGCGGCTCACGCGACCTTCCACCCCACCGCGGCGAGATCGACGCGCCCCGTACGGCCCCACGTTCTTGCCGTAGTAGTCGGGGTAGAGGACGTGGGACATGGCGGCGGCGTAGACGAGGCTGCCCATCACTACATCTTGCCCCAGTAGCCGCGCTCGGCTGGGAACACGGTGGTGCAGCGCGTGGGCTCCGTGGGCCCATCCAGCACGTCGGCCACGCCCCGCCACACCGCGTAATGCGGCATGGTCCGGTGCGCCTCCAGCGCCGCCTCGTCCTTGTAGACCTCGTAGAAGTAGTAGATGTTCTCGTCCTTGGCGTCTTGGAGCACGTTGAAGCGGAGGCAGCCGGGCTCGTCGCCCTCGGAGCCGATGGCGTCCACCTCGATGGCCTTGAGGAACCGCTGCCGCTCTCCCGGCTTGATGCGCACCTTCACCCAGATGGCCAGCATGCCGTCTCCTTGGGGTTGGTCAGAGGTTTGATCAGACGCGGCGCGGAGCCCAGCGGGCGATCTCCGCGTCGAGATCGAGGGGCCGCGTCATCCCTACCGGCGTGCCCCCCGGCACCGTCCAGAAGATCTCGAACTCGAGCCCGTCGGGGTCCTTGGCGTAAAGGGAGAGGCTGACCCCGTGATCGGATTGGCCGACGAGCGAGCCCGCGTCGAGGAGCCGCTGGCGCGCGCGGCCGAGGTCGGTGATCTCGCCGACCTCCCACGCGGAGTGATACATGCGCGCCACGTGCTCGTGGGGCCGTCCCATGCCCGGCTGCTCGAAGAGGCCCAGGTGATGGTCGTCGGGCGTGCCGGGAATCTTCAGGAAGGCCGCGTTCGGATAGCGCTTCGTCACCTCGAAGCCGAGGAGCTCGCAGTAGAAATGCACGCTGCGCTCCACGTCCGACACCCAGAGCACGAGGTGCTGGAGCCGCTTGAGGCCGATACCCGGGGCGCTCACCGTGCCCCGCCCGGCACGTCCACGCTCACCGTGATGGCGGCGCAGGCGATGATGGTGTCGGCGCCGGGCACCCGGAGGCCGCCCGCCACCGCGTGCACCGTCACCTCGCCATGGGGCAGCTCCCGCTTCACCACCGCCACGTCCACCGCGGCGGGGTCGGGCACGGCCACCGTCACGTCCACCAGCATGGTGCCGCCGCGCTCGCGCACCTCCGTGAAAAGGGGCAGGCTCGAGTGCCGGATGGCGTCCGACACCGCCCGGCAGGCCGCCTTGGTCGCGTCCCGGCCATGCACGTCCACGCCCATCCCGAACTCCAGCACCTGCGGCTTTGCCGTCACGGAGGCCTCCTGTGGATGGTTTGTCCTGCGCATCCTTTACCCTGGGACCACGCCTGTCAAGCCACCGCTTGACGAGAGGCGCCGCTCGCGGCATCTTCTCGCCATCCAACACACCACCGGGAGGGACCAGTGAAGCTGCTCTTCTTCGACGATTTCAAGCTGGGCGTGCTCAAGGGCGATTCCGTGTTCGACGTGACTCCGCTCGTGCAGGACATCCCGCGCACCGGCCCGCACGATCTCATCAGCGAGCTCATCGCGCGCTTCGGCCAGCACCGCACGCGCCTGGAGGAGGCCGCCACCAAGTCCGGCGGCACGTCGTTGAGTCGCGTGCGCATTCGCGCGCCCCTGCCCCGTCCCACCAACATCGTGTGCATGGCCGTGAACTACATGGAGGACGGCACCCGGTCGGAGCCCGCGCCCATCAACGCCTTCCTCAAGTCGCCGACCGCGGTGATCGGCAACGGCGACACCATGGTCCTGCCCGACGTCCCCGCCACCATCTTCGAGGGCGAAGCCGAGATCGCTCTCGTCATGGGCAAGCGCGCCTTCAACGTGAAGGCCGAGGAAGCCATGAGCTACGTGTTCGGCTACACCAACTTCATCGACGGCTCTGCCCGCGGCCTTCCCCCCGCCGGCAACACCTTCTATCAGATGAAGTCGCGCGACACCTTCGCGCCCATCGGGCCGTACATCGTGACCACGGACGAGGTGCCCGACCCCCTCAATCTCCAGGTGCGGCTCTGGGTCAACGGCGAGCTGAAGCAGAACTTCAACACGAGCGACATGGCGCACAAGATCGCCCGCTGCATCGAGTGGGTCACCTCCATCCACGCCTTGGAGCCGGGCGACATCCTCGCCACCGGCACCAACCACCGCGGGCTCAGCGGGTTCCAGGACGGGGACACCATCGAGATCGAGACCGACCGCCTCGGGCGCCTGCGCTTCAACGTCAAGGACGACCTCAAGCGCACCTGGGACCGCGAGACGCGCCTCGATCGCCAGAAGAAGGGTCTGGAGGGCACCACCCCCCAGCTCACGGGAAAGTACGCGCCCGCCCCGCGCTGACGCCGTGGCGTCGGCGGGGAGCGCCGGTCTCGCGCACCTGATCGGGAGCGTGCCTCTCGAGCGCCGAGTCCGTCTTCACGACGGTGCTGGGCGCTCTCGGCTCGTGCCTTAGCCGCGTGCCGGACGGCGAGACGGGCGAGCGTCGGCGCTGGATCTACTGGCAGCGGACCATGCTCGATTTCCTCCACCTGCCCGTGCCCCAGGACCGTGACGATCCCGCCTATGTCGCGCTGCTCGCCGGCCTCGCCGTGCCGGAACGGACCCGGCTCTACTTGGGCCTCCTCCACTACGGCGACGAGGCGGGGGACCATCGGCGGATCGACACGGCCCGCGCCGTGGTCCCATCCTTCGGCGTCGCCACCGAGTGCGGTTGGGGTCGGGGCGACCCTGGGCGGGTTGCGGGCCTCCTCGAGAGTCACCGACGGGCGGTGGCGTACCTGACGAACAGCCTTCCGGGCCGCCGGGATTCCTGCTAATCTCCCCGGATCGGGTTGGTACACGCAGAGCACCCTCAGCGGAGGTCACACGCGCGATGAAAGACTTCAAGATCTGGATGAACGGCAAGCTGGTCTCCCAGGCGGAGGCGGTCCTGCCCGTGAACAGCGCCGCCGTCTTCTACGCCAGCAACGTCTTCGAGGGCATTCGCGCCTACTGGAACGAGCAGGACGGCGAGCTCTACGCCTTCCGCCTGGCCGAGCACTTCGCGCGCTTCCGCGAGTCGATGAAGATGATGCGCTTCACCATTCCCTACCAGGACCTCGATCTCTACGACGCGGTCCGGGCGGTGCTGAGCGGCAACGAGGCGCGCGAGGACATCCACATGCACCTCGTGGGCTACGTGGCGGGGGTGGGCCTCGAGGCGACCTCGCCCACCGGCCTCTACATCAACCCGCGGCGGCGTCCGCGCATCGGCGATGGTAACGGCCTCAAGGCCTGCGTCTCCTCGTGGCAGCGCACCAACGACAACGCGATCCCCATCCGCCTCAAGTGCGGGGCGAACTATCAGAACGGGCGCCTCGCCGGCCTGCAGGCCAAGGCCGACGGCTACGACTCGCCCATCTTCCTCAACCGGCACGGGACGGTGGCGGAGGGGACGGGCGCCACGTTCTTCATGGTGCGCAAGGGCAAGCTGGTCACCCCGCCCGTGACGAGCGACATCCTGGAATCCATCACACGCTCCACCCTCATCGAGTCGCTCTGCCCCGCTCTCGGGATGGAGGTCGTGGAGCGCGACATCGCGCGGACGGAGCTCTACGTGGCGGACGAGGCTTTCTTCTGCGGCAGCGGCTACGAGATCACGCCGATCGTGTCCATCGACCGCTTCCCCCTGGGCGACGGCAAGATCGGCCCCGTGACCCAGCGCCTGTACAACGCCTACATGGCCGTGGTGCGGGGCGTGGACAAGCGTTTCCCGGAGTGGCGCACGCCCGTCTACCGGCCGGTTACCGTGTAACGCGCCGGCGGGCGGACGCGATTTCTCGCTGGACTCCCTCCACGCCGGGAAAGTCGCGGCCCGCCCGCCGGTACCAGTAGCGAGCGTTGTCGAGATCGCCCTCCAGCGTGTGCACGATGCCGTGCAGCCAGGCGGCCAGGTTCGACTTCTCCCCCTGTACGATCTCGTGCGCGGACCGCCACTCGCCCTTCTCGAGAAACTCCACCGCCTTCAGTAGTGGTCCCGCCGGCTCCGTGGTTTCCATGGGCCGATCATACCTTCACGTACGGGGGCGCGGGGGCGGCTCGGACAGGCGTAGAATGCGGGGGCGCAACGGCCACCTCGAGCGCGGGAGGCTCACGTGAGCAAGGTCTGGAGGAGAATCAAGCACGAGTTCTTCGAGGTGCTGCCTCCCACCATCTTCTTCCTGATCTCCTTCAACATCGTCCTCCTCGACCGGGCCCTGATGGCGCGGCAGTACGGTCTCCAGCTCTCGTCGGAAGCGGGGGCGACCGTGATGGCGCTCCTCGTGGCCAAGGTCGTCCTGATCGCCGACAAGCTGCCTTTCATCAATCGCTTCCCCGAGAAGCCGCTCATGTACAACGTGGTCTGGAAGACGGCTGTCTACGTGCTCGCCTCGCTCCTCCTCCACTACCTCGAGCGTCTCACTCCCCTGTGGTGGCGCCTGGGCAGCTTCCTGGCCGCCAACGATCGGCTGCTGGAGGAGATCGTGTGGCCGCATTTCTGGGCCATCCAGCTCTGGCTGATCGTGCTGATCTTCGTCTACTGCGCCACGCGCGAGCTCGTCCGCGTGATCGGACGGGAGCGGGTCTGGCACATCTTCTTCGGCCATCCGGGCTCGTCGCTCACGAGGGGCGCCTGAGCATGGCCCGCGCCGTCCACGAGGCCCTGCGCACCCCGCTCTGCGATCTGCTGGGGATCCGCTACCCGATCTGCCAGGCCGGCATGGGCTGGGTCGCCCGCTCCTCCCTCGCCGCCGCCGTCTCCGCGGCGGGCGGCCTCGGCGTCATCGCGGCGGCCCACGGCTCGCCCCAGCATCTCCGCGAGGAGATCCGTCGCGTGCGCGATCAGACCGATCAGGGCGTCCTCGCGCAGATGGGTCGGCGCGCGTGACGACGTGGTCATCACGTAGCGCACCCGCAGAGGAGAGGACGTGACCGAGAGCCAGAGCGTCGAGACGGAAGCCACGGAGCTGCTGCGCACCCTCATCAGGAATGCCTGCGTCAACGACGGCACCCCCACCTCGGGCCACGAGGAGCGCAACGCCGACGCCCTCGAAGCCTACTTCGCGGGATCGGGGCTGACCTGCGAGCGCTACACGGCCGCGCCCGGCCGCGTGAGCCTCATCACGCGCATCCCGGGTCGCGATCCCAAGGCTCCCACCCTCCTCCTCATGGGACACACGGACGTGGTGCCCGCCAACGCCGCGGGCTGGGAGCGCGATCCCTTCGGCGCCGATCTCGTGGACGGCATCGTGTGGGGTCGGGGCGCCACGGACATGCTCAACATCACCGCCACCATGGCGGTGGCCACGCGCCGCCTCGCCACCAGCGGCTTCACGCCGCGCGGCACCCTCATCTACCTCGGCGTGGCCGATGAGGAGGCGGGCAGCGTGTACGGAGCGAGCTACCTGACGCGCGAGAAGTTCGACGCGGTCAAGGCGGACTACGTGATCACGGAGAGCGGAGGCGTGCCGATTCCCGCGCGCTCGGGGCTCAAGCTCCCCGTCACCGTAGGCGAGAAGGGCGTCAACTGGCGGCGGCTTGTCATCAAGGGCACGCCGGGCCACGGCTCCATGCCCTTCCGCACCGACAATGCCCTCGTCACCGCCGCGGAGGTGGTGCGCCGCCTCTCCGTGTATCAGCCCAAGGCGCGCATCCTCGACGAGTGGCGCCGCTACGTGGCGGAGCTGGAGCTCGCCCCCGAGCTGGAGGCCGCCCTCACGGATCCCGATCGGGTGCTGGAGGCGGTGAACCACCTCGAGCCCCTGGGGCTGGCGCGCCTCGCCCATGCCTGCACCCACACCACCTTCTCGCCGAACGTCGTGCACGGCGGCTCGAAGATCAACGTGATTCCCGATCGCATCGCCGTCGACGTGGACGTGCGCGCGCTGCCCGGGGTGAGCCCCCTCGACGTCGACGCCATGCTCAAGGAAGCGGTGGGCGATCTCGCCTCGCGGGTGGAGATCGAGGCGCCGCGCGGGCAGGAAGGCTCGCGCACCTCCATGGACACGCCGCTCGTGGAGGCGCTGCGACGCGTGACCCAGGCCCTCGTGCCGGGGAGCAAGATCATCCCGCGGCTCACCGGCGGCGCCACCGACGCGCGCTACTTCCGCTGGAAGAACGTGCCCGCCTACGGCTTCGGGTTGCACTCCCGCCGCATCCCGTACACCGAGTACCCCCTGATGTTCCACGGCAACAACGAGCGGGTAGACACGGAGAGCCTCCGCCTGTCCGCCACCATGTGGGAAGCCCTCTGCCGCGACTTCCTCGGCTGAGGCCGCGAGGATGACGAGACCATTCCAGGGCCGCGTGGCCGTGATCACCGGCGGGGCGCGCGGCATCGGCCGCGGCATCGCGCTGCGGTTTGCGCGCGACGGGGCCCACTGCGTCATCACCTACCGTCGCGGCGCGGACGGGGCCGCGGGCGTCGTACGGGAGCTGGAACGCGAGGGCGTCAAGGCCCTCGCCCTGCCCCTCGAGCTGGCCGAGCCGGCGCAGGTTTCCGCGGTGTTCGAGCGCATCGGCGAGACCTTCGGGCGGGTAGACGTCCTCATCGCTAATGCCGCGGCCACCTCCTTCCGTCCGCTCGCCGATCAGAAGGAGCACAACGTCCGCCGCACCTTCACGATCACCGTCGATTCCTTCATCGCGGCCGTCCAGGGGGCGGTCCCTCTCATGCGCGGCCGGCCGGGACGCATCGTGATCGTGTCCGGCATCGATTCCTTTCACGCCATGCCGGGCCACGGGCTCCTCGGCGGGGCCAAGGCCGCTGCGGAGAGCCTGGTGCGCGCCTTCGCCTTTGAGCTGGGACCGGAGGGCATCACCGTCAACGGCGTGAATCCCGGGATGATCGCCACGGACTCCTCGCGCCGGTACATCGAGACGGGGTTGCGCCGCGATCATGCCCAGGCCATGGCGGAGGTCGCCGCCATCACCCCCGTGCGCCGGATCGGCACCGTGGAGGACGTGGCGGAGTGTGTCGCCTGGCTCGCCTCGGATCGCTCGGGCTTCCTCACCGGCCAGACCATCGTGCTGGACGGCGGCCTCACCATCGTGTCGCCGCTGGCCAGACTGGAAGGCGCGCCGGAGCCGCGCTGAGCCTCCGTCGCGTAGAAGTTACACGTTTCGAGCGAGGCCGTGGGCGGGAGCCCGCGAAATCCCTGCACGATCTGATTTGACGACGGCGCCGCTGTCGGCTCATACTCTCCTCATCGTGGCAACCACGCCCAGCGCGGCAAGCATGGTCCAGCGCCTGGGGCAAATCCTGCTCAAGGCGCGCGTGCTGACCCAGGATGTCCTGCGTGACGCCCTCCTCCGGGCCAGGCAAAACCGCGAGAAGCTTGGGGAAACGCTCATTTCCATGGGGGCGGCCTCCCCCGAGGAGGTGCTGAGGGCGCTGGCCGTCCAGAACGGGGTGCCCTTCGTGGCCGCCGAGGAGCTTCCGAGCGCGCCGCCCGTGGTCAAGAACCTCTCCCCGAAGTACTTGCGCCAGTATGTGTCCTGCCCCATCGCCGTGGACGGCGCCTCGGTGACGGTGGCCACCGCCGATCCCGCCAATCCCGTGCTGATCGACGACCTGCGACAGATGCTCGGCGCCAAGGTCGCGCTGTGTGTCGCGCCGGGTCCGGCGATCCTGGAGGCGATCGAGCGCGCGTACGGCGCCTCGACGCCGCTGCAGAAGATCGTCGAAGGTATCGCGCCCGGGGAGGCGGCGGAGGGGGAGGAAGACGTCAATCACCTGCGCGACATGGCCTTCGAGGCGCCCGTGGTTCGCCTGGTGAATCTCCTCATCGAGGAGGCGGTCGCCTCCGAAGCGTCGGACATCCACGTGGAGCCCTTCGAGGATCGCCTGCGGGTCCGCTACCGCATGGACGGCATCCTCTACGATCGGGAGTCGCCGCCGCGCAAGCTGCAGGCCGCGCTGACCTCGCGCATCAAGCTCATGGCGGAGATGAACATCGCCGAGCGCCGCCTGCCCCAGGACGGCCGCATCCGCGTGACGGCGGGCGGCCGGCGCGTGGACATCCGCGTGTCCACCGTGCCCACCGTGCACGGCGAGTCCCTGGTCATGCGATTGCTCGATCGCTCCTCCGTCTTCCTGCCCTTCCATCGTCTCGGCTTCTCTCCACCGGTGGCGGAGAGCTATGAGGCGCTCATCCGGCGCCCGCACGGCATTCTCCTCGTGACGGGACCCACGGGCTCCGGCAAGACGACCACGCTCTACGCCGCGCTGGACAAGATCAACTCCCCCGACAAGAAGATCATCACCATCGAGGATCCCGTCGAGTATCAGCTGGGGGGCATCAACCAGATCCCCGTCCGCCCCAACATCGGGCTCTCCTTCGCGTCGGGGCTGCGACATATCGTGCGCCAGGATCCCGACGTGATCATGGTCGGCGAGATCCGCGACCTCGAGACGGCGGAGATCGCCATCCAGGCCGCCCTCACCGGTCACCTCGTCCTCTCCACCCTCCACACCAACGATGCGCCGAGCGCCATCGCGCGGCTCCAGGACATGGGGGCGGAGTCGTACCTGGTCGCCTCCGTGCTCAACGGGGTGCTGGCCCAGCGCCTCGTCCGCCGCGTGTGCGCGACCTGCCGCGCACCCCACGAGCCGGAGGCCCGCGATCTCCTCGCCATCGGCGTCGCCGACGCCACGGGGGTCGAGCTGTTCCGGGGCAAGGGGTGCGACGAGTGCCGCGGCACGGGCTATCGTGGTCGCATCGGCATCTACGAGCTCTTCCTGATCGGCGAGGAGGCACGAGGTCTCATCCTCTCCAAGCGGCCGTCCGGGGAGATCCGCCGTCACGCCATCGAGCGCGGCATGGTCACCCTGCGCGACGACGGCTGGGCCAAGGCGCGCGCCGGCATCACTACCGTCGAGGAGATCCTCCGCGTCACCCAGGAAGAGGACTAGGCCCCTGCCCCATCTGTAAGCTCGCTGACGGGGTGCTTCACGCCTCCTCCTGCAGTTGAGGCCGCCCACCTCCACGCCTCCGAGGGCGATCCTCCCCCATCGCAGCGGCGCCAACCGGGTCTATCCGGGCTCGGAGGCCAACCAAGTCATCGAAACGCGCTCAACTCGTCGCAGCAGCAGGATTTGCTGAACGTCCTGCGCTCGCACTCGCCACCGCGCGCGCAAATCTTGACGGGCCGGAGCGGCCCGGCGCACTATCGATCATGAGCGGAGGGAGCCCCTCGCTCGCTTCGCTCCCTCGGAAAGGCGGTGGCGTGCCGTTCTTCGCGTACAAGGCATCTGACCGGCGGGGCCAGACCGTGGACGGCGTGATGGAGGCCGCCGACGCGCGCAGCGTCGTCGAGCAGCTTCAGCGCGATGCCTACTTCCCCATCGAGGTTGCCCCCCAGCGCGAGCGCCTCAACTTGGCTGGCCTCGCGCGCACGGGACTCCGGCCCCGCGGCGTCCGCGGGCGCGAGCTCGTGGCCTTCACCCACCAGTTCGCCACCCTCCTCGAGGCCGGTCTGCCCCTCGATCGTGCCCTCGGCATCCAGGAAGGTCTCACCGCGAATTCCCGCCTTCGCGCCATCACCGAGGACGTGCGGAAGAGCGTCCGCGGCGGGACCTCCCTCGGCGAAGCGCTCGCCAAACATCATCCCCGCCCCTTCTCGCGCCTGTACGTCAACATGGTGCGGGCCGGAGAGAAGGGTGGCGTGCTCGAGCAGACCCTCCGCCGTCTCGCCGAGTTCCTCGAGGAGGCGCAGGAGTTCCGCGACGCGCTCCTCTCCGCCCTCATCTACCCGACCCTTCTCGCTGCGGTCGGCGGGGCCGCCGTCATCTTCCTCATGACCTTCGTGATCCCGCGCTTCGCCGACATCTTCCGCGATCTCGGGAGCGCGATTCCTCTACCCACCCAGGTCCTCCTCGTCATCAGCGCCTGGATTCGCACTTACTGGTGGGCCATCGCGGGGGCCGCCCTCGCGGTGGCCCTCGCCGTTCGGGTGTGGGTCGCCGCGCCGCACGGGCGACTGCAGGCCGATCGCCTTCTCCTGTCGCTGCCCGTGCTAGGTCCGCTCACGGTGCAGACCGAGGTCGCGCGCTTCTCCCGCATCACGGGCACCCTCCTCAAGAGCGGCGTGCCCATGCTGGGTGCCCTCGCCGTGGTGAAGGAGATGATGGCCAACCAGGTCCTCGCCCATGCCGTGGACAGCCTCAGCGAAGGTGTGCGGGGCGGGGCGGGGCTCTCCAAGCCCATGGCGGATTCGCGCATCTTCCCCGTGCTGGCCATCCACATGGTCAAGGTCGGCGAGGAGACGGGGCGCCTCGACGAGATGCTCCTCAAAGTCGGGGCCACCTTCGAGAGCGACACCCGGAAATCCCTGAAGCGGCTCATCGCCCTGGTCGAGCCGGCCATCATCCTCGTCATGGGCCTCGTGGTGGGCTTCATCGTGGTCGCCATGCTCCTGGCCATCCTGTCCATCACGGATATCCCGATTTGACGCGCTGCATTCGTTGACGCCGAGGCGCCTCAAAGGCAATAATCGAAGCGCATGAGCCACCCGATCCGTATGGGGCCAGCCCTGCGGTCCCGCACACGATTTGTCCTCGATTCCCGCGGCTTTTCCCTCATCGAGCTGCTGGTCGTCATTATCATCCTGGGCCTCCTCGCCGGCCTGGTCGGGCCGCGGCTGTTCGGCCGGGTCGGCCAGTCCAAGCAGGCGGCCGCCCGGGCCCAGATCGAGCTCTTCGGCGCCGCCCTGGACCAGTATCGCCTGGACGTCGGGTCCTACCCTCCGTCTGGGGTCGGGATGGAGGCGCTGGTGAAGAACCCCGGCGTGCCGAACTGGAACGGGCCCTATCTCAAGAAAAACCTCGTGCCGGTCGATCCTTGGGGCAAGCCGTATCAATATAAGTGCTGCCCTGGGGACCACGGTGACTACGATATCTGGACGCTCGGAGCCGACGGCGCGCCCGGCGGCGAGGGTGAGAACGCGGACGTCTCCTCTTGGACCGCCGCGAAATGACCGGGGGGCGATCCGGCGGTTTCACCCTCATCGAGCTCGTCGTCACGCTGTTCGTCCTCACCCTGGCCGCCACGGTGGTGGCGCCCTCGGTGGTGAATGGAGTCGAGACGCTGAAGGCACGGACGGAGGCGGCGGGACTCGCCACGTTCCTGCGTGGCGCCCGCGAGCAGGCGGTGACTCACCAACGCGCCTATGAAGTCCGGGTGAAGAGCGAGGAAGGCATCATTGAGCTCAGGACGGGCAACACCGTACCCGCCACGCGGAAGCTCGCCACCGGAGTGCGCGTCACCGTCGATCCGCCGGCCCGCGCCATCACCTTCCTGCCTCAGGGGCTGTCAAGCGGCGCGCGGCTCCGTGTCGAGCTCGGCAGGCGTGTCTATCTCGTCACCGTGGATCCCCTCACCGGGCGCGTCGCCACCACGCGGGTGGACGCGTGAGAGCGCGCGCCCAGAGCGGCTTCACGCTGCTCGAGGTGCTGGTGGCCATGGTCGTCCTCAGCGTGGCCGTGATCACCTTCATCCAGCTCGCCTCGCAGGGGCTGCGGCTCCTGCGGGTGTCGGGCGAGCACCAAGAGGCGGTGATGCTGGCGAATCGCCTCGCCCGCGCCGCCGACACGAGCCGCGAGGGCGTGGAGACGGGCCACGAGGGCGCCTTCGACTGGGAGAGGCGCACCAAACTCGTGACCATGCCCCCCGACCTCGGGGCGATCGGCAGCGATGCGCCGCGCCTGCTCTCCTTGTCGGTGGCCGTGAAGTGGGGCGGCCGCTCCGTGGAGGTTGCCACCCTGCGTCTGGCCCGCGCCACGGCCACCCCATGACCCGCGAAGAGCGCGGCTTCACCCTCGTGGAAGTGGTGATCGCGCTCACCATCGTGGCCACCCTCCTCGTCGTGCTCTTCGCCGGGCTGCGCGTGGGCCTCGCGGCGTGGCAGCGCGGCGACGAGCGCTCCCAGGCCCTGGAGCGGGCGCGCAGCGTGAACCAGGTCGTCACGCGCGCCCTCGCCGGCGCCTATCCATACCAGGCGGCGGCCACCGGCCGAGAGCCCGCCCGCCTGCTCTTCGAGGGCGAGCCCGAGCGTGTCGCCTTCGCTACCACGGTAGCGCCCTTCCCTTCCGCCGATCCCGTAGCCTTCACCGCGGTGACCCTCGCCGTGACGACGGGCGCGGGTGGCGGGCTCGCTCTGACGCAGAAGGTGCTGCCCAACGAGAAGCCCTTCGATGCCGAGCTCCGTCCCGTGTTCGTGGACGGCGCCGTCACCCGCATCCGCTTCCGGTATCTCAAGGAAGCCAACGGCGAGTGGACCGACCGGTGGGACGCGGCGAGCGAAAAGGTCCTGCCCGTGTCCATCGAGGTGACCCTGACCATCGTGCAAGCGGGGCACGCGGTGGAGCAGCCACCCCTCATCGTCTCCGTGCCGGTGGCCAGCTGATGCGCAGCGAGCGCGGCTTCGCCCTGGTCTCCGTGATGCTCGTGCTAGCGCTTCTCGCGGTGGTGGTGACGGAGTTCGCGATGTCCACGCGCCTCGAGGGATCCATGATCCGCTCCTACCGCGACGGCGTCCTCGCCACTCACCTCGCCGAGGCGGGCGTGCAGCAGGCGCTCCGGGAGATCCTGGGTCCGGGCACGCTGGTCGCCATCGATGAGGACGGCTCCCTGACGTTCTACCGCGCCACCGATCCGGCGGCGGTGCCCGTCAAGGTGAGCCGGCTCCCGCGCCAGAGGGTCCCCCTCGGCGCGGGCGAGTTCTCCTACCGCATCACCGATGAAGAGGCGCGGATCAACGTCAACACCGCCAGCCCCGCTCGGATCGAGAGCCTCCTGAGGTCGGTGGGTCTCGACAAGCAGGCGCGCGACGTGGTGGGCGACTCCCTCCAGGACTGGAAGGATCCCGACGATCTCCATCGTCCCAACGGTGCGGAGAGCGAGGACTACTACCTGAAGCTGCCCGTGCCCTATCGAGCGAGGAACGGCGCCTTGCAGGACACTGCCGAGCTCCTCCAGATACGCGGCGTCACCCGAGAGATCTACACGGGCGCGGATGGACGCCCCGGCCTGGCCGACCTGGTCACCGTGGTGGGCCGCGACACCGTGAACATGAACACGGCGGCGCCCGCCGTGCTCACCGCGCTCGGCCTCTCCGCCGCCGAGATCAGCGAGATCGTCTCGGCGCGCGCCCGCGCCCCCTACGCCGCGGTGCCCGCCCGCTTCGCCGGCAAGGGGCTCGGCGTGGGCAGCGCGACCTTCCGCATCGAGGCGGAGGGCCGCATCGGTGGCGAGCCGCGCGCCCGTCTCGTCGCCATCGTGCAGCGCCAGTCGCAGCTCGCCGTCACCGGCGGCAGCAGCTTCAAGACCGCCGTGCTCTCCTGGCGGCCGGGAGAGCCATGAAGATGCGCGCGGGGCTCCTGGTCGAAGAGACGACGGTGACCCTCGCCCTCGTGTCCGGGCGCGGACCGGTGGAGTGCCTGAGCTTCGACGCCGACGACAACCCGGGGGCCCTCATCGCCACCGAGCTGGAGCGGCGCGGCTTCAAGCGGCGCCGCCTCCGCGTGGGGCTCGATCGCTCCCTCGCCGTGGTCAAGATCCTCGAGCTGCCGCGCTCGGAGTCGGCGGACCTCTCGCAGATGGTCCGCTTCGAACTGGAGCGGCACGTGCCCTTCCCGCCGGACGACATCGCCTGCGACTGGAGCTCGAATCCCGGGCGCACGGGCGGCCCTCTGCGCGTGCTCGTGGCGGCCTGCGAGCCGCGCCGCCTCGATCAGGCGCTCCGGCTCGTGAGCGAGGCGCGCCGGCGGCCGCTCGCCGTCTCCGTGGCCTGTCACGATCTCCGCTCGCTCCTCCCGCGCACGATCGTTCCCATGCGCGTGGTGTGGGCCCACCGCCACGACGGGCGGACCGATCTGGTCTTCCTCGGCCGCGGCACCGTGCGCCTGAGCCGCGTCATCCCCGCGGAGACGCCGCAGGAGCTGGTGCGCGAGATCCAGCGCAGCCTCGGCCTCCTCGGGTGGCGAGACTGCGCGGCCCTCTGGATCTCCGGCGACGAGACGGATCGCTTCATCTCCGCGCCGGTGCTCTCGGAGCTCCATACCGCGATCTCCGAGCCGCCTTTCGGCGAGGTGGGCCAGGCCCTCATCGACTCCCTGCCCGACCAGCGGCGGGGAGCGGCCATGCTCGCCCTCGCCGTGGCCGTGGGCTCGCGCCGGCCGCGCGTCAATCTCCTCCCTGTGGGCCTTCGCCCCCTGCGGGCCTCGCGCGCGCAGCTCGTCACCGGACTCATGCTCTGTCTCACCCTGCTGCTCGGGCTCGGCTACCTGGGCGCGCAGGTCTGGCAGCGCGAGCGCTACGTGCGACAGCTCTCGCTGGAGATCCAGCGGCTCGACTCGGAGGCCAAGTCCGTCGAGCGGCTCTCCGCCGTGGTGACGAAGAAGAAGCAGCTCCTCGCCACCCTCCAGAGCGTGGAGGTCCAGGGCCTGCGCTCGCTGCCCTTCCTGCGCGACCTGACCTCGCTCGTGCCCCAGGACGCCTGGCTCCAGGCGCTCAACTTGGATCCGCAGGGCGTGGAGCTGATCGGGCAGGCGGGCACGGCGAGCGCGCTCATTCCCGCCCTCGAGGCCTCGCCGTGGCTCGATCACGTCGAGTTCACCTCGCCGGTGACCAAGGGCCAGGGCAAGGAGCAATTCCGCATCCACGGCGCCTGGGAGCGGCACTAAATGCTGCCGAGCCTGAGCCGGCGTGAGCGCACCATCATCGTGGCCGCCGCGGGGTCGGCCCTGCTCGTCGCCCTCTACTTCTTCGTGGTCGAGCCGCTCCTCGGCCGCTATCGGGAGCTGGGCGAGCTCACGCCGGCGCGCGAGGCCACCCTGGACGCGCGGCGCCGTCTGATCGCCCAGCGTCCCCGCCTCATCGAGGAGCTGGCGGAGGTGAACACCACGCTCGAGAAGCAGACGGATCGCCTCCTCCCGGGAGCCACCGCGCCGCTGGCCGCGTCCGAGCTCCAGCGCGTGGTGAAGGAGGTGGCGGGCGCTGCGAACGTGGACGTGCGGAGCGAGCGCGTCCTTCCGCCCTCCGAGCTCGCCGGGCTACAACAGGTGCCCATCGAGCTCACGGTGGCGGGAAGCATCCGCGACACCGTCGACCTGCTCTTCCGCATCGAGCGGACGACCCGGCTCCTCACCGTGAAGGACCTCAAGGTGCGGGTGGTCGCCGTCGGCCAGCCGCGTGAGCTCATGACCACGCTCGTGGTCGCGGGCTACCTCCTACCCACCGGGGGGAGCAACTGATGCCGCGCCGCCTCCTCGTACTCAACGTGGCTCTGGGGCTGATGTGCCTGTTCTTCGCCGTCGGCATTGTGCGGACGCTCCTCGTCAAGCATCCCTTGCCCAGGCCGACGACGCCGCGGGCCGTGGCACCCGCACCGCCCATGGTGACAGCGGCGGCCGGCGCCGCCAGCGCCGAGGCGTACGCGGCGATCGCCGCGCAGAACCTTTTCAATCCCGGCCGCAGCGAGACGGCGTCGGCGACGGCCGCCAGCGTGGCCGTGGTGAAGCCGATCCTCCACGGCATCGTGATCGAGGGAGCAAAGAGCCGCGCCTTCCTGGAAGATCCCTCGGTCAGGCGCATCGGCGGCTACTCGGTCGGAGATTCGGTGGGCGGCGGCAGGATCCAAAAGATCGCCGACGATCGCGTGGTGATCGCGCGGCCCGAAGGCATGGTCGAGGTCCTGCTCCAGGATCCAAGCAAGCCGCGTCCGGTTGCATCGGCCGGTCCCGCGGTGACTGTCCCGGGACAGCCGGTGCCGGGACAGCCCGTGCCAGGGCAACCGTTCCCCGCCCCCGGCCAGGCCGCCCCGGTGCCCGTACAGCCCGCCCCGCTCGTACAGGCTCCGCCATCGGCGCCCGTACAGGTCGCGCCGCCGCCTCCACCGGGCGCGCCGCCCGCCCAGCAGCCAGCGATTCCCTCCCAGAACCGGCGCCGCCCGCCGTCGGGCCAGGGCAATGACTAGCCGGCGCCTCCTCGCGCTGCTCCTCGCGACGACGCTCACGCTGTCGGCCTGCGCCTCGGGCCCGTCGGGCCGCGTCACTCCGCCCAATCCGCCGCCCCCGCGCGTCGAGGTGCAGGCGGAGCCCGCGACTCCGCCGCCTCCCGCTCCGCCGCCGCTGACGCCGCCACCTCCGCCGCCCCCGTCGCCCCCGCTCTCCGTGGGACCGGTGCGACCATCGGAGCCGCCCGCACCGCCGCTACCGCAGGCGCCCCTGCCTCCGCCGCCGGCCCCTTCCGGTCCGGGGGCGACGCCGAGTATCGTGTTCAACTTCGACAATGCCGACGTCGAGGTGGTGATCCAGGCTGCCGCGGAGATCGTGGGCTTCAACTACGTGCTCGCGCCCGCCGCGCGCGGCCGCAAGGTCACCGTGCAGACCATCGGACGCATCGCCAAGGACGACGTGTTCAACGTCCTCCTCACCATCCTGGACGTGAACGGTCTCACCGCGGTGAAGTCGGGCAACGTGTATCGCATCATCCCGCGCGAGGGCGCGCCTCAGACGTCGATCCGCACCGTGGTGGGCACCGAGGTCGACCCCTCGCGGCC
The DNA here is from genome assembly GCA_046723845.1 of Candidatus Methylomirabilota bacterium. Taxonomy (GTDB): domain Bacteria; phylum Methylomirabilota; class Methylomirabilia; order Rokubacteriales; family CSP1-6; genus AR37. The sequence continues at coordinate 20,898 of JBKOVG010000148.1, forward strand.
CGGCGACGAGTTCGTCACCCAGATCGTGAGCCTCAAGTACATCAGCGCGCAGGACGCGGTGAACCTCCTGCGTCCCTTCGTGGCGGGCCAGGGCGCGGTGAACCTGCACCGCGAGACCAACCTCATCATGATCACCGACACGTCGGCGAACATCCGGCGGCTCCTCGATATCCTCAAGCTCGCCGACGTGAAGGTCTCCGTCGACGAGCTTCAGATCATTCCCATCCGGAATGCCGATGCCCAGGAGCTGGCCACGCTCCTCAACCAGATGTTCTCCACGGGCCGACTCCGCACCGCGGCGGCGGCCCTCGGGCTCCCGGTGGCGCCCCCGCCGCCTCCGGTGCCGGGCGCGCCGCCGCAGGTGCGCCCGCCGGGCAGCGACGTCACGGGCGCTCCCACGGATCAGGCCCCGCTGATCGTGGCGGAGCGCC
>JBKOVG010000279.1:0-31198 GCA_046723845.1 Candidatus Methylomirabilota bacterium
CGACGCACCTCCGCGCCCAGATAGCCATGATGGACGGCATCACCGGCTCCCCGATCCCGTCAAGCACAAGGACTACACAAGAACCCGTGCCCATCATGAAGTTGTCCGCGGTGTCGCGCACTTAGCTTCAGACCGTCCCCGACTGTACATCACCGAAGCCCCCGCGGTATACTCGCCGCGCCAGCGCCCCCGCGAGGGCGCACGTCGCTTCCCATCGCCTTTTCAAAGGAGACGAGTGCATGAGTCAGACCCGCCGGCAGTTTCTCACGTCCACCGCGGTGGGAGCCGGGGCCGCCGCGAGCACCCTCGCGTTCCCCATGGTGTCGCGCGGCCAGACCAAGAAGCTCGTCGTGTGGTGGAATCGCGGCTACTACAAGGAAGAGGACGAGGCGATGCTGAAGATCGCCGAGGAGTTCCGCAAGGCGAAGAACGTCGACCTCGACATCTCCTTCACCATCCAGGAGGATCTCCGCAACAAGATCATCAGCGCGCTGACGGCGCGGCGCGCCCCCGACGTGGCCTTCTGCTTCTACAACGACTGGGAGATCATGCCCAAGTACGCGTGGGAAGGCCAGCTCATCGAGACCACCGACACCATCAACGAGCTCAAGCCGCGCTACATCGAGAAGTTTCTCGAGGTCGCCTACTGCTATGACGCCAAGGCCAAGAAGCGTGCGTACTACGGCGTGCCGATCGAGGCCCAGACCATGCACATCCACTACTGGAGGGATCTGGTCAAGGAGGCGGGCCTGCCCGACGACCCCGCCAAGATCCCCATGAAGTGGGACGAGTACTGGGCCTTCTGGAAGAAGGTGCAGGACAACCTGCGCAAGAAGGACCCCGCCAAGTACGCCAAAGTCTACGGCATCGGCATGACGGAGTCGTCGAGCGCGTCGGACACCATCTACAATTTCGAGATGGCGCTGCTCTCCTACAACGGGCAGGTGTTCTCGAATGACGGCAAGGTGGTGGCCGACGAGCCCAAGAACCGGGAAGCGATCGTCAAGGCCCTCAAGTTCTTCGGGGACATCTTCGCCGCCGGCTACGTGCCCCCGGACACCCTCAACTGGTCCGACGGCGACAACAACGCCAACTTCCACTCCAAGTCCATCGTCATGACCCCCAACCCGTCCGTGAGCATCCCCGCCCACCACTACTTCAACGCGCCCGACAACTACTTCAACAAGAGCGCGACGATCGAGTGGCCGGATGGCCCCGACGGACGCAAGCCGACCTACATGATCGCGGTCAAGACCGTGCTCTTCCCCAAGGACTCCGCCAACAAGAACCCCGAGCTCGGCAAGGAGTTCGTCAAGTTCGTGGTCGACCCGAAGCGCTTCACGGAGTACGTCAAGGGCGCCAACGGGCGGTGGTTCCCCGCCTTCAAGGACGTGGCCTCCGATCCCTTCTTCGCCCGGGGCCAGGTGGGCAAGGGCGGGGAGAAGGACCCCCATCTCCCCACCGTGACCAAGATCTACCTGGAGCGGAACACGCGGGTCTTCGATCACTGGAAGACCCCGGCCAACTCTCAGGTCTACGCGGAGAACGTGTGGGGCAAGGCCATGACGAGGATCAACGTGGACAAGTGGTCGCCCGAGAAGGCGGCCGACGAGGCCATCGGCCGCGTGAAGACCATCGTCGCCCAGTGGCGGTAGGCACTCTCGTCGCACGATCGACGGCCGCGGCGTCCGGGCTGCTGTCGCCGCGGTCGCGCAACCTGCCGGGGCTGCTCTTCTCGCTGCCCCTGCTGGTGCTGTTCGCCTGCTTCGTCGTCTATCCGCTCTTCTTCGTGGTCACCCGCATCTTCGACCGCTACACCTACGAGGTGCTCTTCAGCGATCCCGTCTACGTGCAGACCATCGTCAACACCATCGTGTACGTGGGCGTGGCCGTCAACGTGAAGCTCTTCCTCGCCCTCTTGCTCTCGGGCGTGCTCGATTCAGAGGGGAAGACGACGCGCTTCCTCTCCGCCATCTTCCTCCTCCCGTGGGCCATCCCCGTGCTGCCCGGCATCCTCTCCGTCAGATGGATGATGTCGTCGCAGTGGGGCATCCTGAACCTCCTCAGCGAGGACCTGGGCCTGGGCACCCATACCTGGCTTGCCTCGCGCTGGACGGCCATCGGCGCCATCATCCTCTTCCACATCTGGAAGTACCTGCCCTTCTGGACCGTGATCTTCCTCTCCGCCCGCCGGGGCATCCCGCGTCAGCTCTACGAGGCGGCGTCCATCGACGGGGCGGGGGCATTCCAGGCGTTCCGCTTCATCTCGTTGCCGATGCTCGGCGGCATCTACCTCATCTGCACCCTCTTGTCCATGGTCTTCACCCTGGGCGATTTCACCAATGTCCAGCTCATGACGGGGGGTGGCCCCGGCGACTCGACCCACGTGCTCGCCACCCTCGCCTACCGCTACACCTTCCGCATGGGCAAGATCGACTGGGGCATGGGCGTGTTCGCCACCGCCCTGCCCGTGACCCTGCTCTTCATCTTCGTTCTCATCAAGAAGATCCGCTGACGTGAAGGGACGCGGCCTGGGGATCAACGCGGCGCGCGCGGCGGTGCTGGCCGTGATCACCCTCTGGACGCTCTTCCCCATCTACTACATCGTCTCCCTTGCCGTCACTCCGTGGCAGGACCTCTTCCGGCCCGTCTACTGGGTGGCCCACCCGACCCTCGACAACTTCAAGTTCGTGATCTTCCAGGAGAGCCCGTTCGTGAAGTTCTTCTGGCGCTGGCTCGCCAACAGCCTGTGGGTGTCCGCGGTGACCATGGGGGCCGTGCTCGTGGTGGCGGCCATGGGTAGCTTCGCGCTGGGGCGCCTCCGCTTCGGGCTCGGGCGGTGGGTATCGGGGGTCACTCTGTTCACCTACATCATCCCCGCGTCGTTTCTCTCCATCCCTTTTTTCAAGATCATGGGCGACTACGATCTCCTCGACACGTACTGGGCGCTCATCTTCGCCATGACGACCTTCGCCGCGCCCTACGCCCTCTGGGTGCTGTGGGACTACGCCAAGACCATTCCCCAGGAGATCGACGAGTCGGCGGCCATGGACGGCGCGGGCCTCGTGTCCCTCTTCTTCCGCATCTACCTGCCCCTGATCACACCATCGCTCATCGCCATCGGCACCTATGCCTTCTTCTACGCCTGGAACGAGTACCTGTACGCCGTGCTCCTGCTCCAGGGCGAGAAGACCATTACCCTGCCCGTCGGCATGGGAAACTTCCTCACCACCGACGACGCGCCGTGGAATCTCCTCATGGCGCTCTCCGTCATCTATGCGATTCCCCCCGTGCTCTTCTACTACGTGTTCCGCCGCTACCTCACCCACGGCCTCGTCTCCGGCTCGGTGCAGGGGACCTAGGAGAGACGCCATGAGCCTCGACCGCCTCGGCGCCGCGCTGCCCGAGTTCCACGTGAGCGCGGCCACCCCCCTGGAGCCGCACGAGAATAAGATCCACGAGGATGATCTCGCGCGGCAGTACGGCTTCAAGGGCGGTCTCGTCCCCGGCGTCATCATGTATGCGTGGATGACGCATCCCGTGGCGGAGGCCCTCGGCGAGGAGTGGCTCGAGCGCGGCGCCTTCGAGACGCGCTTCGCCAAGCCCATCTACTACGAGGAGCCGGCGACCATCCGCGCCCGCGTCACCGCGCGCACGGACACCGCGGTGACCATCGAGGTCGGCGCGCACAACGCCGCGGGCGAGCTCTGCGGCACCGCCACCATGTCTCTCGATCGGAGGCTCGCGGCCTCCCCGCCAGCGGTGGGTGACTACGCGGTGGCGCCCCTGCCCGAGGAGCGGCCGCAGGTGACGCGCGCGCACCTCGAAGGCCTCAAGGTCCTCGGCACGCCCGAGCTCGATCTGGACACGACGGCCGCCGCGGGATGGGTGACGCGATTCGGCGAGACCCTCGGTCTCTACGGCGGCGCGGGCGCCCCCGGGCATCCCGGCGGCCATCTCGATCTCGCCAACCGCGCGCTGAACCGCAACATGCGCATGAGCCCGTGGATCCACGTGGGCAGCCAGGGGCAGCACTGGAGCGTGGCCCGCGTGGGGGATCAGCTCGCCGTGCGTGGGCGCGTGCAGCGCCTCTTCGAGAAGAAGGGGCACGAGTTCGTGGAAGCCGACCTGCTCCTGGTCGCCAACGGCACGCGTCCGGTGGCGTCCATCCGTCACACCGCGATCTATCTCCTCCGCAAGGCGGGCTGAGCCTCGAGCCGTTGCTCCGCCCGGGGAGCGGCGATGGTGGTGAGCACCAGCCAGAGCAGCGGCACGAGGAACGCGATCGAGCCGGGTACCCACATGATGATGCCGGCCAGCGATTGATCTTCGAGGGCGGACAGGGGGCCTGTGGGCGGTACGGCGGCGTACGTCGGGTAGATCACCCGGTCCGCGAAGGTGAGGATGGCCGCGAGGATGGTGTTCTGGAGCTCCGCGAGGAGGAGATAGGGAATCATCGCCCACCGGGGCCACGGCGATCGCGCGGGCCAGGCGAGGATGACGGAGCGCCAGAAGAGCATGGCGGAGACGAAGAAGCAGAGGTGCTCGACATGGTGCCACCCGTCCGAGGCGAGGGCCAGCTCGTAGGCGGCGGGCAGGTGCCAGATCCAGAAGGCGGCGGCGAAGGCGATCCAGCTCGTCGTCGGATGGGTCAGGATGCCGAGGAGGTGCCGCACGAGCGGAGCGCCGAGGACGGCCGCCACCGCTCGGCGCACGGGGCGCGGCAGGCCGAGGAGCAGAGGAGCCAGCGGCGCGCCCGCCCACAGGAGCGGCGGGGCGACGAGCATGAGCAGCATGTGCTGCACCATGTGCGCCCGCAGGAGATGCGCTCCCGCGGCGTCGATCGGCGAGCAGAGGGCGAGGGCGATGGCGCCGAGTCCCGCCGCGAAGGCCGCCGGCCGCTGCGCTCCGAAGCGCTCGGGGAGACGATGGCGGATGGTCGCCCATCCGCAGCCGTAGACGATGGCCGCCGCCACGACGGGGATCATCACCGCAGGCTCGAAGCTCCAGGCGAGCAGCCCCACCGCCGCCTGCGCCTCGCTCACCGATGCGATCGGATGACTCATCCGATCACTCTGCCGGTAGGAGGTCGGCCTAGCGGCCGGCCGGCGGCGCGTTCACAGCAGGACGCGCGGGCGCCTCGCCCGCGGGGCGCAGCGTCTCCATGAAGGCGACGAGGGCGTTCACCTCGGCCGGCGTGAGGTTCTTGCCGTAGGCGGGCATGTTGCCGCCGCCCTGGAGCACCTGACGCACGAGCTGATCTGACGTGAGCCGCGTCGCCACGCCGTCGAGGGCGGGGCCGCGCTTGCCGCCTTCCCCGCCGAGGCTGTGGCAGTTGCGGCACTGCTTCTCCTGGATCACCAGCGCTCCCTGGAGTTGCAAGGGCGTCCGCCCGCGCAGGTACTGCACGGGCGTGGGCACGCCGCTCCACGCCTCCATCCTCGGCGACCACGGGACGATGACTCCGAGACCGGCGAGGGTGGTGACGATCAGCACGATCAGGATCACGGAGAGCACCGCCACGGGCCGGCGCTTCCAGCTCTTCTCGCCCGTGCCCGCGATGAAGGGCACCAGGAAGAGCACGAGGATCGCGAGGGGCGGGCCCACGAGCAGGAGCGTGGTCTCCGTCCAGGGCGGCAGGAGGGCGAAGACGGCGAAGAGGGCGAGGAAATAGAAGTCCGGCGTGGGCGCGGTGTCGATGATGGTGGGATCGGGCACGCCGCCGGGGCCGTAGGGCCCGAACACGACGGCGCAGAGGACGACCACGAGGATGACCACGCCCGCCGCCACCATGTCTTTCCGCGCCGCATCGGGGAAGAAGGGCACGCCGTCCTTGTGCACGTCCTCCTCGTAGCGCTGGCGGTAGGTGCGGCGGTCCACCAGGCGTCCGGGCATCGGCCACTCGTTGATGCCGAGGCGCAGGACGAGGAAGAGATGGAGGCCCACCAGCGCGATGAGGATGCCGGGCACGAGGAAGACGTGCACGGCGAAGAAGCGCGTCAGCGTGCGGCCCGCGATGATGGGGCCTCCCAGGAGTATGTGGACGACGGACTCGCCGATGACGGGCGTGCGACCGGCGATGGCGGCGGCGATCCCCAGCCCCCAGTAGGCGTCCTGATCCCAGCGCAGCACCTGTCCCGTGAACGCCATGCCGAGCGTGCACAGGAAGAGAACGACGCCGACGACCCAGGTCATCTCCCGCGGATACTTGTGGGCGCCGAAGAGGAAGACCTGGATCAGGTGGAGCGTCATCACCGCCACCATGGCGTTGGAGCCCCAGAAGTGGACGGCGCGGAGGAACCAGCCGAGGGGGGCGACGTAGTTCAGATAGAGAAGGCTGTCATAGGCCTTGTCCGCGGAGGGGAGGTACACGAGGGCGAGGCAGATGCCCGTGGCGATCTGCATCATGAAGAGCGTGAGGGTCGCGCTCCCGAACACGTACCACCAGGACGCGCTGCTGCGCGGCACCTGGTGCTCGAGCACGGGCCGCACGGCGGCGCCGAGCCCCGCTCGCTCCTCCAGCCATTGACCCACCGATCGGATCAGGGACACGCGCGCCTCACACCTGCCCGGCGAGGGTAGGGAGCTGGCCGCCGCGGACCCAGAGCTGACCCTCGCGGATCTGGTACTCGTATTCGTAGAGTCCACGCGGCGGCGGCCCGGACGCGCGCGAGCCGTCCTCGTAGTAGACGCCGCCGTGACAGGGACACATGAAGAGCTTGGACTGCGGGAACCAGCGCACGGGACAGCCGAGGTGCGCGCAGTTGACGGCGAAGACCTGGAAGCGCTGCCCGTCGATGCGCCGCACCCAGCACGCGACCTTGGCCGAGTCGCCGTCCCACTGCACACGAAAGGGATTCTCGTAGTGGGCGAACCGCGTCTGTCCCACGGGGAAGTTGTCCACCCCGCCCAGCTTGATCCAGGCCTGGCCGCCGAGCCGGCGCGCGGGAGCGAGGATGTAGCCGACCACGGGGATGCCCACGAGCACGGCGCCGAGGGCGTTGAGGGCCAGGCCGAGCTTGAAGAGGAAGCCGCGTCTCGAGGAGCCGTGGTCGGGCAGACGTTCGTGATTGGGGCACATGGCCTCAGCTCCCTTTCATCGGCAGGATGCGTCCGGGCACCGGTCGACGCTGGGCGACGAGCCAGGCCACGACGTCGGAGACCTGCTCCCCGCTGAGCGGCTGGCCCGGCGTGTAGCCCCGCCAGTCCGGCATGCCGAGATCGGTGCGCCCGGCGATCACTGTCGTCCGAAGATACTGATCGCTCACCAGGGCGAGGTACGACGGATCAGCCACCGCGCCGCCCTTGGGGCCGCCCCTTCCGTCCGGGCCGTGGCAGGCGGCGCACGCCGTCGCATACACGGCTTGCCCGCGCGCGGCATTGCCGGCGGCGGAGGCGTACGGAGGCAGGCCAGCGACGTCGCTCTTCGCAGACTTGCCCCACTTGTCGAAGACACCACCTACCAGCGCGTCTATCTGCGCATCGGTCAGGGTGCCGCCGGCGCTGCTCCCGAAGGCGGGCTGCAGCGTGCCGGGCACGCCGTCGGCGATCACGCGCCGCACCCGCTCGCGCGGTACGAGGGCGAGGTACACGGGATCGTTGAGCGGGAGAGAGCCGCCGAGCCTCCCGTCGGTACCGTGGCAGCCCGCGCAGTTGCTTGCATAGAGCGCACCGAAGGCCATGACCTGCGAGGGCAACGGTGCCTGGTCGGCCGGCTTGGGCTTACCCGGCAGTCCGTCGCAGCCCCCCGCGGCCACGCCGAGCCCCATTGCGAACGCGGCGACGGCGGCGCGCGCCCTCACGGCTTGCCCTCCTCCTCCGGGCCCGGCCCGGCCGCCTGCACGCCCGCGCGGGCCGCGAGCGGCCAGGTCTGCATGGTCGCGACGCGATGCGACCGCGACACCACGTAGCCCGTAGTGAGACCGAAGGCGATCTGGGAGGCGATGAACCAGCCCCAGTCCACCCGCGCGTTGAGAGCGGGGTTGATGAAGCCGAGGAGGGCCCAGAGGAAGCCCGTCCACAGGAGCGGCGCGATGAGGCCACCCCACAGCATGTGACGACGCGGCAGCATCGGCAGGATCACGGCGTAGAGCAGGCCGGCGAGCATCGAGATGATGCCGTGAGCGATGACGCCGAGGATCAATGCCGTGCCGCTGAACGCGCGGAGTTGGGCGAGGTCGGCGCTGGCCATGCTGGGCATGGCCACGGCGGAGAGAAGGTTGATGGGGTACCAGATGCTGCGCTGGAAAACGGCTCCGTAGAGCAGGGCGACCACGGCCATGGCCACGCCGCCCACGATCCCGCCCCTGACGCCGGCGGAAAGCGGGTGCACTTCGATCGGGTAGCGCACCCGATGACCGGCCTTGCCGAGCCTGAAGCGCTCGACGGGTGCCGTGGAGGGCGCGATCGGCCGCAGCCGCTCGGTCATGGGCGGCAGCGGGATCTCCTCGATCTGCTCCAAGGGCAGCACCTGCCGCCACCAGCCGAGGGCGCCCGCGAGACTCAGCACGACGCCCACGAGGCTGACCGCCCCGTTGGTGACGAGACCACCGAGGACGAGGGTGACGCCGAAGGCCAGGACCATGGGCCAGGCGGTCGGCGCGGGAAGCTCGAGCAGCTCCGGACCGGATCCGGCGGGCCTCGCGGAGGTGTGCGGGGACGCGTCGGCAGCCATCAGCGCCCGATCACGTAGACCACGGTGAAGACCACGACCCACACCGCGTCGACGAAGTGCCAGTACCAGGACACGATTTCCACGCGCCCGGCGTGCGTCTGGCGGAGGGATCCCGTCCACGCGAGGACGCAGCAGAGGCTCAGCATGACGAGGCCGATGACGACGTGGGAGGCGTGCAATCCGACGAGGGGATAGTACGTGGTGCCGAAGAGATTGGTGCCGATGGTCAGGCCCTCGCGGTAGATGAGCCGATACCACTCCCGCGCGGTGAAGGCCAGGAAGATGCCGCCCAGGACCACGGTGACGAGGAGCCAGAGCCCGGAGCGTCGCACCTCGCCGCGGTGGAGGGCCTTCTCGCCGAGGACGACGGAGATGCTGCTCGAGAGCAGGCAGATGGTGGCGACGATCGGGACGTCGAGCACGTCCTTGGGATAGGGACCGTTCAGGCTCTTGCCGATGTAGAAGAGGTAGGCGACCACGAACACGCCGAAGAGGGAGATCTCGGCGAGGATCAGGCTCAGGATGCCGATGCGACCCCGCCAGGCGTTCGGCACGGCGGTGAGCGGGACGGTGACCATGGCCGCCGCGTTCATTCGTGGGGCCCGTCCGGATCGTCGGGGTGCTTGAGGTCCCACAGGGGACGGCGACTCGTGGTCACGGGCACCACCTCGAAGTTGTAGGGCGGGGGCGGGGAGGTGGTCGCCCACTCGAGGGTCCAGGCATCCCAGGGATCCGCCCCCGCCGGCTCGCCCCTTCGGAGCGAAACGATCACGTTCACCACGAAGAGGAGCACGCCGATGATCTGGATGGGCACCCCGAGGGTGGTGATGAGGTTCCAGATCTCCCATCCGCGGTCGGGCTGGTAGGTATAGATCCGGCGAGGCATGCCGAGCAAGCCCTGCACGTGCATGGTGATGAAGGTGAGGTTGAACCCCACCACGAGGAACCAGAAGTGCCAGCGCCCCAGGCGCTCCGAGAGCATGCGCCCCGTGACCTTGGGGAACCAGTAGTAGATGGCGCCGAAGATGGTGAAGAGGAGGGAGCCGACGAGCACGAAGTGGAAGTGGGCGACCACGAAGTAGGAATCGCTCAGCTGCCAGTCGAAGGGCGCCACCGAGAGCATGACGCCGGTGAGTCCGGCGCACAGGAACTGGAAGAGGAAGGCGCAGCAGAAGAGCATGGGCGTCCGGAAGTGGAGCTTGCCGCCGTACATGGTGCCGAGCCAGTTGAAGATCTTGATGCCCGTGGGCACCGCGATGAGCATGGTGGACAGCGCGAAGAATGTGTTGAGGGGGCCGCCCATCCCCACCACGAACATATGGTGCGCCCACACGCTGAGCGACACCGCCCCGATGGACACCGTGGCCGCCACGATGGTGGCGTAGCCGAAGATCACCTTGCGCGAGAAGACGGGGATGATCTCGGAGACGAAGCCGAAGCCGGGTAGCATGAGGACGTAGACCTCGGGATGGCCGAAGAACCAGAAGAAGTGCTGCCACATCACGGCGGAGCCGCCCGCCTGGGTGTCGAAGAAGTGGGCGCCCAGGTACCGGTCGAGGAGCAGCATGATCTGGGCGGCGGAGAGCGGGGGCAGGATGAGGAGCGTCATGGCGGAGACGGTGAGCATGACCCACACGAAGATGGGCAGGCGGCCGAAGGTCATGCCGGGCCCGCGCATGGTCAAGGTCGTGGTCACGAGATTGAGCGCGGTGGCGATGGTGCCGATGCCCGTCACGAAGATGGCGAGGTTCCAGTAGTCGGTGGCGTTGCCGCGACTGAAGGCGCGGCCGGTGAGGGGGGCGTAGGCGAACCAGCCGACGGCGGGCGCGGTCCCCGCGCCGTAGAGCCCGTCGCCTCCGATGACGCTGAAGTGGAGGAGGAGGCCGCCGAAGAGCAGGATCCAGAAGCCGAAGGCGTTGAGGCGCGGGAAGGCGAGGTCGCGGGCGCCGATCATGAGGGGCACGAGATAGTTGCCGAAGCCGAACACGATGGGGATGCCGACCAGGAACACCATGGTGGTGCCGTGCATGGTGAAGAGGCGATTGAAGGTCTCGGGGGGCACGATGTGCAGTCCCGGCCAGGCGAGTTGCAGCCGCATGATGGTCGCTTCCGAGCCCGCGATGACGAGGAAGAGCAGGCCCGTCACCACGTACATGATCCCGAGGCGCTTGTGGTCCACCGTGACCACCCAATCGTGGAGCTGATCGAGCAGCGTGCGGGGCGCCTCGGACGCCTCCGGTTTCGTCATCGACCTCGAGATCACGCTCATGCTGCGCACCTCACTGGAGAGTGACGAGGTAGGAGGTGAGGGCCTCGAGCTGCTCCTGCGAGACCTGCATGGCGGGCATGTGCGCCCCCTGCTTCAGCGCGGCGGGATCCTTCACCCAGGCGTGGAGATTCTCGCGCGTGTTCCGGGCCGCCCCCGCCCCGATGGTCCAGCGGGACATGAGGTGGGTCAAGTCGGGCCCGAACACGCCGTTGGCCGGCGTGCCGCGCACGGTGTGGCAGTTGATGCAGGCCAGCGAGGCGAAGAGCTCCCGCCCGCGCCTCGCCGCCGCGTCGTCACGCGCGGAGGTCCGCTGGGCGGCGACCCAGCGCTCGAACTCGTCCTTCGGGTGCACCACGACCACGAGCAGCATGAGGCCGTGCTGGATGCCACAGTACTCCGCGCACTGGCCGACATAGGTGCCGGCGCGGGTGGGCTCGACCCACACGTGGTTGGTCTTGTTCGGAATCACGTCCATCTTGCCCGCGAGCTGGGGAACCCAGAAGCTATGGATGACGTCGACGGACTCGAGGGTGATGAAGGTCGGCGTGGGCTGGCTGGCGTCGCTCACCGGCACGTGGAGCTCGTTGGCGGTGACCACGCCGAGCTTGGGATAGCGGATCTCCCACCACCACTGGTTGCCGATGATGGTCACTTCCACGGCTCCGGGCGGCTGCGGTCGCCGCTCGATGCTCCAGATGTAACGGGCGGTGACGAGGAAGAGGACGACGACGATGAGGAAGGGCACCACCGTCCAGGCCAGCTCGATCCGGTGACTGCCGTAGATCTGCGGCGGCTCGCTGGGGCCGTCGGTGCGTCGCCGGCGATAGCGCACGATGGTGTAGAGAGCGAAGCCCGCCACGATGAGGAAGATGACGCCGGTGATGCCGAGGACGAAGAAGGCGATCTCGCGGATGGCGGAGGCCGGGGTAGACACCGGCGCGAAGATATTGGGCGTCGGCGCCGTTCCGTCGATGGCTGCCGCGAGGGCGGGCAGGGCGACGGCGAATCCGCACAGCAGCGCGATTCGACGAAGCACGCGGGGACTATAGCCCCGCCTGGGAGAGCAAGTCAACGAAGGGCTCGCGCCGATTTGGGATCTGTTACAAACTTGCCTGACCATCGACGTCCGTCGCCGAGACGGTAACGTAACGAAAGGAGACCGGGCATGGATCCCCGAAGCACGATCGCCGAGCCGCACGTGCTCATCCTCGGAGGCGGCTTCGGCGGGGTGGCCGCGCTCAAGGCGCTCAAGAAGGCACCGGTTCGGGTCAGCCTCATCGATCGTAACGGCTACCAGACGTTCCAGCCGCTCCTCTACCAGGTAGCCACCGACGAGCTGTCGATCGACGAGGTCGGCTTTCCCCTGCGCAACCTGCTTCGCGGACATCCGCGCTGGGCCTTTCACCGCGCCGCCGTCACCGCCATCGACCTCGAGAAGAAGAGCGTGACGGTCGAGGGCCTGCCGCCTCTCACCTACGATTACCTAGTGCTGGCCCTGGGCGCGGTGGTCAACTTCTTCGGCATCAAGGGTGCGGCGGAGCACGCCTACCCGCTCTACACCCTGCGCGATGCCGTCCGGCTCAAGGCGCACGTGCTCAAGGCCTTCGAGGCGGCTGACAAGGATCCGTCACGCGCCGACGACGGCGCGCTGACCGTGTGCGTGGTGGGCGGGGGCGCCACCGGCGTGGAGGTGGCGGGCGCGCTCGCCGAGCTCATCCGCTACGAGCTGAAGGACGACTATCCGGGCCTGCCCATGGAGAAGGCCGACGTCGTGCTGTACGAGATGGGCCACGAGCTCCTGAAACCCTTCAAGCCCAAGCTCCGCGCCTATGCCAAGCGGGCCCTCGAGAAGCTCGGGGTGCGCGTGTGCCTGGGGGAAGGGGTGGTGGAGATCGACGCGACCCGCGTGCACTTGAAGTCGGGTGGCGTGGTCAAGGCCCACACCCTGGTCTGGGGGGCAGGGCTCCAGCCCAATCCTCTCACCGGCTCGCTCGGCATTCCGCTCGTCCACGGCCGCCTTCCCGTCGGAGCGGACCTGAGCCTGGCCGGCCATCCGAAGGTGTTCGTGGTTGGCGACGCCGCGGTGGCCATGGACGCCAAGAGCGGGCAGCCGCTCCCGCAGCTCGGCTCGGTGGCGAAGCAGGCGGGACGCGCGGCCGGCCGGAACATCGCGAGCCTGGTCGCCGGCCAACCCTCGCGGCCGTTCCGCTACCTCGACCGCGGCACCATGGCGACGGTCGGGCGGGGAGCAGCGGTCGTCGAGCTACCGTGGGGAATGACCCTGACCGGCTTCGTGGCCTGGCTGTCCTGGCTCTTTGTCCACCTCGGGCTCCTCGCGGGCGGAGTCGAGAAAAGTCTTACCCTGCGCGACTGGGTGTGGAATCTTCTTACCCGGCGGCGCGGCAAGCGCATCGTGATCGAGTAACGTCGCCGGGGGAGCGTGTCGCGGGGCGTCACTTCACGGCGGCCCTCGGTCGCCTTTGCATCGACGGCGATCGCGCGGTGCCATAGAGGCTCGCGTCATGACCCATCGAGAGAACCGTTGAAGACGGCGCGCCGAGCGGGGCACCCGCCGATCGCCGCACAGGGCATTTTTGACTTTTCGGCTCGCCAACGGTGGGGTACACTCCCCGCAGCATGCGCGCTTCGAGACTTGGCGTACGTGCACTCTTCATCTTCGCTGTGGTGGCTTCGGCCGCAGGGTGCAAGGAGGCTCCGAAGGCCGCCGTCCGCCCGCCCGAGCCCGTCAAGGTCGCGCCGGTGGTTCAGCGTGACGTGCCGATCTACGGCGAGTGGGTCGGCACCACGGTGGGCTACGTCACCGCGCAGATCCGTGCCCACGTCCCGGGCTATCTCATCAGCCAGAATTACAAGGAAGGGACCGCCGTCAAGAAGGGTGACCTCCTCTTCCAGATCGATCCCCGTCAATATCAGAACTCGGTGAACCAGTCCCGGGCGCAGCTCCGCGCCGCGGAGTCGCAGCTCGAGCAGGCCAAGGCCGCGGTGGCCCAGACCGAGGCCGATGTCACCAGGGCCGAGGCGAATCAGAAGAAGACGGCGCTGGACGTCGAGCGCTACCGTCCCCTGGCGGGCCTCGGGTCGGTGAGCCAGAAGGAGCTCGACGATTCCATCCAGAACAACGATGCGAGCATCGCCCAGGTCGAGGGCGCGCGGGCCAGCGTCGCAAACGCCAAGGCGGCGGTGGCCAAGGCACAGGCCGAGATCGCGCGGGCCCAGGCTTCCCTGGACGAAGCGCTGCTGAACCTCTCCTGGACGAAAGTCACCTCGCTCATCACCGGCATCGCGGGAATCAAGAACGCGGACATCGGCGACCTCATCGCCACCAGCACGGTGTTGACCTCGGTCTCCCAGGTCGATCCGCTGTACGTCCAGGTTGGCCTCGCCGAGCAGGACTACCTCAAGTGGAGGCAGCGGCCACGCACGCAGGAGGAGGTCGACAGGAAGTCCGATCTCCAGATCATCCTGTCCGATGGATCGGTCTATCCTCACCGCGGCACCACCGAGATCGTGGACCGACAGGTCGGGGTCACTACCGGCACCATCAGCGTGCGGGGTGTCTTCCCCAACCCGGAGCAGCTCCTGCGCCCAGGTCAGTTCGCCAAGGTGCGGGCCATGGTGGACCTGAAGAAGGGCGCGTTGCTGATTCCCCAGCGTGCCGTGCGTGACGTGCAGGGCCAGCACGAGGTGGGGGTGGTCGGTGCCGACGACACCGCCGATGTCCGAAAGGTCGAGCTCGCCGAGCGTGTCGGCCCCCTCTGGATCGTGACGCAGGGGCTCAAGCCCGGCGACCGGATCATCGTCGAAGGTCTCGACAAGGTCCGGCAGGGCGAGAAGGTCAAGCCTCTGCCGGCAGACCCGGAACCCGCGACCACTTTCGGGACCCAGCCCGTGTCCCCACCCGCCACTCCCGCGCCGGCGGCGCCCGCGGGGGAGAAGAGCGCCCCCGCCGCCCGCAGCCAGCCGAAGTAGTCGGCAGCCCCCGCCCATGGCCAAGTTCTTCATCAACCGGCCGATCGTGGCGATGGTCATCTCTATCCTCATGGTCATCATCGGGGCCGTGGCCGTGGTCCAGCTCCCCATCGCGCTCTATCCGGAGATCGCCCCGCCCGAGATCCTCCTCACCGCCATCTATCCGGGCGCCGACGCCCTCACGCTCGAGCAGTCCGTGGCCACGCCCATCGAGCAGCAGATGAGCGGCGTGGACAACATGATCTACATGTACTCGACGAACATGTCGAGCGGCAGCCAGACGCAGCTCCGCGTCGACTTCGACGTCACCACGGATCCGAGCACGGACCAGGTGCTGACCAACCTGCGCTACTCGCAGGCTGCCTCCCAGCTCCCCCCCGAGGTCGTCTCGCAGGGGGTGACGGTGAAGAAGTCCACCACGAGCCCGCTGGCGCTGTTCGTGCTCACCTCGCCCAAGGGCACCTACGACCAGCTCTTCCTCAGCAACTACGCCTACGTCAACCTCAACGATCCCATGACCCGCGTCCCCGGGGTGGGGCAGGTGATCATCTTCGGCGCGGCCCAGTACGCCGTCCGCCTCTGGGTGCGGCCCGACACCCTCGCCAAGCTCGACATCACGACCAGCGAGGTCATCAACGCGCTGCAGGCTCAGAACACCGTCAATCCCGCCGGCCAGGTGGGCGGGGCTCCCGTGCCGCCGGGCCAGGAGTTCACCTACACCGTCCGCGCCCAGGGACGGCTGCAGACCGTGGAGGACTTCGAGAACGTCGTGGTCAGGGCGGCGGCCGACGGCTCCATCATCCGGGTGCGGGACGTCGCGCGGGTCGAGCTCGGCGCCCAGAACTACACCTTCCAGGGGCGACTCAACGGCCGCCCCGGCACCATCATCGCCATCTACCAGCTGCCCGGCTCCAACGCCATCGACACCGTGAAGGCCGCCACCAAGCTGATGGAGGAGGCCAAGACACGGTTCCCGAACGACCTCGACTATGTGACCGCGCTCGACACTACGCTGGCCGTGAGCGAGGGCATCCGGGAGATCGTCAAGACGCTCTTCGAGGCCCTCGTCCTCGTCGTCATCGTGGTGTTCGTCTTCCTCCAGGGGTTCCGGTCGACCCTCATCCCGCTCCTCGCCGTGCCCGTCTCGCTGGTGGGCACGTTCATGATCTTCCCGCTGCTCGGCTTCTCCGTGAACACGCTGTCCCTCTTCGGCCTCGTGCTGGCCATCGGCCTCGTGGTGGACGACGCCATCGTGGTGGTGGAGGCCGTCGAGCACCACATGGAGGAGGGGCTGTCGCCGCACGACGCCGCCATCAAGGCCATGGAAGAGGTGTCGGGCCCCGTGATGGCCATCGCCCTCATCCTGTCCGCGGTGTTCATCCCCACCGCCTTCATCCCGGGCATCACGGGGCGGATGTACCAGCAGTTCGCGGTGACGATCGCCGTCTCCGTGCTCATCTCGGCCTTCAACGCGCTCACCTTGAGCCCGGCCCTCTCCGCGCTCCTCCTGCGGCCCAAGCGCGAGGCCCGCGGACCGCTCGGAGCGTTCTTCCGCTGGTTCAATCGAGTGTTCGCGCGCGCCACCGACGGCTACGTCAAGACCTGCGGCCATCTCATCCACAAGATGGGCTTCTCCCTGCTCCTGCTCCTCGGGTTCACCGTCCTCACCGCCCTCATGAGCTCACGGCTGCCCGGCGGCTTCGTCCCCAGCGAGGATCAGGGCTACTTCTACCTCAACGTGCAGCTTCCCCTTGCCGCGTCGCTGCAGCGGACCTCGGCCGTCAACGACAAGCTGGATGCCATCTTCAAGGCAACGCCGGGCATCAAGTACTACACGGGGATCGCCGGCTTCAGCCTGCTCAGCAGCGTGAACACGACCTACAGCTCGTTCTACTTCGTCACCCTCGAGCCGTGGCACGACCGTGACAAGAAGGGGCTCACCGCCGATGTGATCATTCGGGATCTGAACAAGCGGCTCGCGACATTTCCCGACGCCGTGGCCTTCGGCTTCGCACCCCCCGCCATCCCCGGCGTTGGCACCTCGGGCGGCGTGACCTTCGTGCTCCAGGATCGCGTGGGCAAGGATCCCGCCTTCCTCGGCGAGCAGACGGCGAAGTTCCTCGCCGAGGCTCGGAAGCGGCCAGAGTTCAGCCTGCTCTTCACCACGCTGCTTCCGAGCGTGCCGCAGCTCTTCGCCGACGTAGATCGAGACAAGGTCTTGCGGCAAGGGATCAACCTCGCCTCCGTGTACCAGACGCTGCAGGCCTTCATGGGCGGCGCCTTCGTGAACTACTTCAACCGCTTCGGACGAGTGTGGCAGGTCTACGTGCAGGCGGAGGGCGAGTTCAGGACGAAGGCCGACAACGTGGGGCAGTTCTACGTCCGAAACGTTACGGGCCAGCCGGTGCCGCTCTCGACGCTCGTCACCATGAAGGAGGTCAACGGGCCGGAATTCACCATCCGCTTCAATGAGTACCGCTCGGCCCAGATCAACGGCACGCTGGCGCCGGGCTACAGCACCCAGCAGGGGATGAAAGCCCTCGAGGAAGTCTTCGCCCAGAGCATGCCGCGTGAGATGGGCTACAACTACATGGGCATGTCCTTCCAGGAGAAGGTCGCCGCCCAGGGCGTTCCTCCCGAGGCGGTCTTCGGCTTCTCCGTGCTCGTGGTCTTCCTGCTCCTGGCCGCCCAGTACGAGAGCTGGACCTTGCCCTTCGGCGTGCTTCTCGGCACACCCATCGCCATGTTCGGCTCGGTGGGGGCGCTCTGGCTGTTCGGCTTCCAGATGGACGTGTTCTCCCAGATCGGCCTCGTCATGGTCATCGGGCTCGCCGCGAAGAACGCCATCCTCATCG
Source organism: Candidatus Methylomirabilota bacterium (assembly GCA_046723845.1). Classification (GTDB taxonomy): domain Bacteria; phylum Methylomirabilota; class Methylomirabilia; order Rokubacteriales; family CSP1-6; genus AR37. The sequence continues at coordinate 17,789 of JBKOVG010000279.1, forward strand.
TGGAGTTCTGCAAGGAAGACTACGAGAAGGGGAAATCCCTCTACGACGCAGCCCTGTCGGGGGCGCGAGTCCGACTGCGCCCCATCCTCATGACCGCCTTCGCCTTCATCTTCGGTGTGTTGCCCCTCGTCCGTGCCACCGGCGCCGGCGCCAACTCGCGGCGCATCCTCGGATCCACCGTCATGGGCGGGATGCTGACGGCAACCCTCATCGCCATCTTCATCATTCCGGTGACCTTCTACGTGGCGGAGCGGTTCGGGCCCAAGCCCAAGCCGAAGACCGCGCCCGCCCCGCCCGTGGGGGTGACGCCGGCGCCCATCCATGGTGGCGCCAACGGCGAGCGCCGCGACGAGGATGAGCCTCGATGAGCTCTCGGCGAGGGCGATGGGCGGCGGTCGGCTTCCTTGGCGTCACGCTCGCGTCGGGATGCGCGATCGGCCCCGACTACAAGCGGCCGCCCGTCACGCCGCCTGAGGCCTTTCGCAGCCAGCTGACGCCGGGCGAGACTACCTCTCTCGCGGACCAGCCTTGGTGGGAGGCGTTCGGGGATCCGGTACTCCGGAACCTGATCCAGGAAGCGCTGGGCAGCAACTACAACGTCCGCATCGCCGCGGCCCGGGTGCAGCAGGCGCGCGCGCAGGCGGCGGTGGCCCGGTCGCCCTTCTTCCCTCAGCTCGGCTACAACGCCGCCGCCGCGCAGTCGAAGGGACTCCAGAATTTCCTCGGGCTCGGGAACAGCAGCAGCACCGACACAGTGTCGACCCTCTACCTCGGGGTCGCCACCATGAGCTGGGAGATCGATCTCTGGGGCAAGATCAGGAGATCGAGCGAGGCCGCGACCGCGCAGTTCCTCGCCTCCGAGGAGGCGCGCCGGGCGGTGCTGCTGAGCCTGGTAAGCGACGTGGCCCAGGCCTATTTCGAGCTGCTCGAGCTGGACACGAGACTGTCCATCGCGCGCCGATCGACCGCGGCCTATCAGGACACCTTCAAACTCTTCCAGGATCGGGTGCAGTTCGGGATCGCCTCGCAGCTCCAGACCTCGCGGGCCGAGGGCAATCTCGCCCAGGCCGCCGCGTCCATCCCGGAGATCGAGAGCCAGATCGCCGCCAAGGAGAATCAGATCAGCATCCTGCTCGCGCGCAATCCCGGTCCCGTGCCGCGTGGCCGGCCGCTGTTCGACCAGGCTGTGACGCCCACGGTCCCTGCGGGCCTGCCCTCCGCCCTGCTGGAGCGACGCCCGGACCTGCGTCGCGTCGAGCAGGAGCTGGTGGCCGCCAACGCCCGGATCGGGGTGGCCAAGTCACTCTTCTTCCCGCAGCTGACCCTCACGGGCTTCCTCGGCAAGGCCAGCCCCGAGCTCTCCGCCCTGACGGGGGGTGCCGCCACCGTGTGGCAGGCGGGCGGCCAGCTCACCGGTCCGATCTTCCAGGGTGGCAAGATCTACCAGAACTACAAGGCGAGCGAGGCGCTGGCCGAGGAAGCGAAGTGGCAGTACGAGCAGGCGGTGATCCAAGCCTTCCAGGAAGTCTCCACCAGCCTCGCCGCCCTCGAGAAGCTCGCCGGATCGGAGGTGGAGCAGGCGCGCGGCGTGAAGGCCCTCGAGAAGTCCGTGCAGATCTCCAACGACCGCTATCTCTACGGCCTCTCCAGCTACTTCGAGATCCTCGAGGCGCAGCAGCGTCTCTATCCCGCCCAGTACACCGAGGCGCAGATCCGCCTGAACCGCCTCCTCGCCTACGTCCAGCTCTACAAGGCCCTCGGGGGAGGGTGGAACCTGGAGAACCCGCAGCAGCCGCCGGCCACCACGGCGGCCGCCGATCGCCCCGCCTGCGCCGACGCCGACAAGAAGTGCTGAAGGGCTGAGTTGCCCGAGCTCGGCCGGGACATCACCGGCGACCTCGACCTCTCCGAATCGCGTGAGTGGCTCTGCGCCAACGGCATCGGCGGCTTCGCCATGGGCACGGTGGCGGGCTCGCTGGCCCGCCGCTATCATGGACTCCTCGTGGCCGCGATCTCTCCGCCCCTCGGGCGCGTGCTCATGGTGGCCAAGCTCGAAGAGATCGTGTCGTACGACGGCCGGCGTTGGGAGCTCGGCGCCAATCGCTGGTCGGGCGGCACGGTGGCGCCAGCCGGCCAGCGCTTCCTCGAGGGCTTCCGTCTCGAGAACGGCGTGCCGGTCTGGGGCTACGCCTGCGCGGACGCGCTGCTCGAGAAGCGTGTGTGGATGGAGCAGGGCGCCAACACCACGTACGCGTCCTATCGCGTGGTGAGGGCCACGGGGCCGGTCCAGCTCGAGGTGAAGGCGCTAGTAAACTACCGCGACTACCACGCGACGACCCGCGCGGAGGGATGGAGGATACGGGTGGAGGCGGCGCCCGCGGGCCTCGTGATCCACGCCTTCGACGGGGCGAGACCGCTCACCTTGGTCGCGGCGGGCGCCACTGCCGAGATGCAGAACGAGTGGTACCGCGGTTACGAGCTGCTCCGCGAGACGCCGCCTATCACCAGGGCACGGTGTGGGGCTGGCTGCTCGGCCCCTTCTCGCTCGCGCACTTCAAGGTTCACGGCGATCGCGAGGCCGCGCTCGCCCTGCTCGAGCCGCTCGGCCGACACGTCGGCGCCTACGGCGTCGGCAGCCTGGGGGAGATTTTCGACGCGGAAGCGCCCCACGCGCCGCGCGGCTGTCCGTTCCAGGCCTGGACGGTGGCCGAGACGCTCCGCGCCTGGGCAGAGCTCGCGGGGGGTGCCGCTGGGCGGCGATCGCGGTAAGATTCCGTCATGGAATGGCCGGCCGCGCGCCCCGCGCTGTGCATCATGGCCGAGACGCCAGCACCGGGGCAGGTGAAGACGCGGCTGCTCCGCTCGATGGAACGAACCGCTCTCTCGGGTCAGCGAGTCTAAGTGGCGATGATCCCGGAGCAGCAGCGTCTCCTCGAAGCCGAGACCCGCACCGCCCACTGGCGGCGGTGGGGCCCCTACCTCTCCGAGCGGCAGTGGGGGACGGTGCGCGAGGACTACAGCCCCTTCGGCACCGCCTGGGACTACTTCCCCCACGATCACGCCCGCTCGCGTGCCTATCGCTGGGGCGAGGACGGCATCGGCGGTATCTGTGACAATCACCAGCGGCTCTGCCTCGCCCTCGCCTTGTGGAACGGGCAGGACCACATCCTGAAGGAGCGGCTCTTCGGCCTCGGCGGCCCTGAAGGGAATCACGGGGAGGACGTCAAGGAGTACTACTTCTACCTCGACTCCACCCCGACCCATTCCTACATGAAGTTCCTCTACAAGTACCCGCAGGCCGCCTTCCCCTACGAGGAGCTGACCGGGGAGAACGCCCGGCGGGGGCGGGAAGAGCCGGAGTTCGAGCTGATCGACACGGGCGTCTTCGACGGCAGCCGCTACTTCGATGTGACGGTCGAGTACGCCAAGGCGAGCTTCGACGACGTCCTCGTGCGCATCAGCGCGGTCAACCGCGGGCCGGAGGCGGCCACCCTCCATCTCTTGCCCACCCTCTGGTTCCGCAACACGTGGGACTGGGATCACGGAGCGGTCAAGCCGCGACTGAGCGTGCCCGATGCGGTGGCGGGCGGCGTGGCCATCGCCGCCGAGCATCCCACCCTGGGCTTCTACCGTCTCTCCGCCGAGGGCGCGCCTCCGCTCGTCTTCGTCGAGAACATGACGAACTGCCCGCGCATCTTCCGGGCCGCGCCCATCACGCCCTTCCCCAAGGACGGCATCAACGACTACGTCGTGAACGGGCGGATGAATACGGTGAACCCTGCCCGGGAGGGAACCAAGGCCGCCGCGCACTATCAGTTCTCGCTCGCACCCGGCGAGACGGTGACGCTTCGGCTCCGGCTGTCCTCCTCCGCCGCGAGCAGCCGGCGGGGCGTGTTCGGCAAGGACTTCGACGACACCATGGCCCTGCGCCTGCGCGAGGCCGACGACTTCTACAACCTCGTGGTGCCGTCGAAGCTCTCGCGCGAGGGGCATCGCGTGATGCGGCAGGCCCTCGGCGGGCTCCTGTGGGGCAAGCAGTTCTACCACTACGACCTCCGGCGCTGGCTCAACGGCGATCCCACCCAGCCCCCGCCGCCTCCCGAGCGCAAGTACGGGCGCAACTCCGAGTGGACGCACCTCTACAACGAGGACGTCATCTCGATGCCGGACAAGTGGGAGTACCCGTGGTACGCGGCGTGGGACCTTGCCTTCCACATGATCCCCATGGCCCTCGTCGACCCCGAGTTCGCCAAGAGCCAGCTCGTGCTCCTCCTGCGCGAGTGGTACATGCACACCAACGGCCAGATCCCCGCCTACGAGTGGGCGTTCAGCGACGTCAACCCGCCCGTGCAGGCGTGGGCGGCCTGGCGCGTGTACAAGATCGACCGCCGCATCCGCGGGGTGGCCGATCGGGCCTTCCTGGAGAAGGTGTTCCACAAGCACCTGATCAACTTCACGTGGTGGGTGAACCGGAAGGACCCCACGGGACGCAACGTCTTCCAGGGCGGCTTCCTCGGCATGGACAACGTCGGGGTGTTCGATCGCTCCGCCCCGCTGCCCACGGGCGGCTTCATCGAGCAGTCCGACGGCACGAGCTGGATGGGGATGTACTGTCTCAACCTGCTCGTGATGGCCCTCGAGCTGGCCCGCGAGGATCCCGCCTACGAGGACGTGGCGAGCAAGTTCTTCGAGCACTTCGTGTACATCGCCCACGCCACTCATCACGTGGGCGGGATGGACATGAGCTTGTGGGACGAGGAGGACGGCTTCTACTACGACGTGCTCGCCCTGCCCGACGGCCGGCGCGAGCGGCTCAAGGTCCGCTCCATGGTCGGGCTCATCCCGCTCTTCGCGGTGGAGACCTACGACGTGGACGGCGCGGAGCGTCTGCCCGGCTTCCATCGTCGCGCCCGCTGGTTCATGGAGAACAACCCCGAGTTCCGCGAGCACGTGGCCATCAAGCCGCTGCCCGGAGCCGGGCGCCGCTTCCTCCTCTCCATCGTCACCTGCCGGCAGGTGGAGCGAGTCCTCCGCTACATGCTGGACGAGGACGAGTTCCTCTCGCCCCACGGGATTCGCTCGCTCTCCCGCTACCACAAGGATCGTCCCTACGTGCTCAACGTCCATGGGGTGGACCACTGGGTGGATTACGAGCCCGCGGAGTCGACCACCGGCCTCTTTGGCGGGAACTCCAACTGGCGAGGCCCCGTGTGGTTCCCCGTGAACTATCTTCTGGTGGAGTCGCTGCAGAAGTACCACCACTTCTTCGGCGACGATCTGAAGATTCCGTGTCCCACGCGGTCGAGCCAGCTCATGAACCTCTGGCAGGTGAGCACGGATATCTCGCGGCGGCTCTCCCGCATCTTCCTGCCCGGACCCGACGGCCGGCGGGCCGTCTTCGGAGGCACGGAAGTCTTCCATCGCGATCCCCACTGGAAGGACCTGCTCCTCTTCTACGAGTACTTCCACGGGGACAACGGGGCGGGCATCGGGGCCAGCCACCAGACGGGCTGGACGGGGCTCGTGGCCAAGCTTCTCCAGCAGAGCGGCGAGTAACGTGATCCTCGCGGGCGACGTGGGAGGGACCAAGACCGTGCTCGCCGCCCTCGAGCCCGGCGCCGGTCCGTCGGGGAGCGCGGCCATCGTGCGCGAGACGGTCCTGCCCAGCCGCGAGATCGACAGCCTCGAGAGCGCGGTGGAGGCCTTTCTCCTCGGCGCGCCCCGGCTTTCCGTCAGCGCCGCCTGTGTCGGCGTCGCCGGCCCCGTGGTCGACGGACGTGTCGTGACGACCAATCTCCCGTGGGAAATCCACGAGCGGCGGCTCGCCGCCGCCGCGCATGCCCCGACGCGGCTCATCAACGATCTCGAGGCCGCGGCCTACGGCGTGCTGACCCTGGCCCCCGAACAGTTCCTCACCTTGCAGGCGGGCGTTCCCAAGCCCGGAGCGAACATGGCCCTCATCGCGGCGGGCACAGGCCTCGGCCAGGCGCTCCTCATCGCCGAGGGCCAGGACTTCCGCGTGGTCGCCTCCGAGGGCGGCCACGCCGACTTCGGCCCGCACGACGAGGTGGACGTGGATCTGCTGCGCTTCCTGCGCGCGGAGGTCGGCCACGTGAGCTGGGAGCGGGTGGTGTCGGGTCCGGGCCTGCACAGCATCTATACCTTCCTTCAGATGCGCGCGGGACACGCCGCGCCGGAATGGCTGCGCCAGCGCCTGCAGCGTGAGGATCCGAGCGCGGTGGTGGGCGAGGTCGGCATGCAGGGACGCGATCCCGTCTGCGTCGAAGCCCTCGACCGCTTCGTGACGCTCTATGGCGCCCAGGCCGGCAATCTCGCCCTCGGATCGTTGGCCCTGGGCGGCGTCATCGTGGGCGGCGGTATCGCGCCCAAGATCCAGAGCAAGATGGCCGAGGGGCGCTTCATGCAGGCCTTCCTCGCCAAGGGGCGCCTCGATGCTCTCCTGTCCGAGATACCGGTGCGGGTGGCCCTCGACGAGCGCGCGCCGCTCTGGGGCGCGGCGCGGGTCGCCACGCGGATGCGCACGTCGTGAGCACGGGGCGCTCGCTTGACACCCGGCGCGCGGCGTTCCTAGACTGCGAATGGACACGTCGAGAGCGACGACACCATCCCATGAACATCCTGGAGATCTCGTTGAGGACGGCGACTCGATGAACTGCCGGGAAGCGATCGCCCTGATCGCGGAGTTCCTCGAGCAGAGCTTGAATCCGGAGACCCTCGCGGAGTTCGAGCGGCATCTGGCGGAGTGCGCGCCCTGCCGCGCCTATCTCGCGACCTACCGGAAAACCATGGCGCTCACCGGCCGAGCGGAGGGCCTCGAGATGCCCGACGAGATGAAGACGCGACTGCGGAGCCTGCTTCTGGCCGAGCTCGGCCGGGGAGGGAAGGGGACATGAGCGCGCCCGGACTGAAGCCCGCGCCGCCCTGCGCCTTCGTGATCTTCGGCGCGGCGGGTGACCTGACCAAGCGCAAGCTCCTGCCGGCTCTCTACAATCTGAAGGCCGCCGGCCTCCTCCCGCGCCAGCTCGCCATCGTGGGCGTCGCGCGCAAGCAGAAGAGCCACGAGCAGTTCCGCGAGGAGCAGTCGAAGGACATCCGCGAGTTCGCCACTCAGAAGATGGACGAGTCGCTGTGGGCCGAGCTGCGCGCGGGCCTCTTCTACGAGTCCGGCGAGTTCACCGATTCCGCCACCTACACCAAGCTCAAGGCCCTCCTCGATGAGGTCGCGCACTCCCAGCACACCATGGGCAACGTGCTCTTCTACCTCGCCACCCCGCCCGAGTTCTTCGGGGAGATCGTCAAGCGCCTGGGCGAGGCGGGGCTGGTCGCGAGCGGGGAGGGGGCCTGGCGTCGCGTGGTCATCGAGAAGCCCTTCGGGCGTGATCTCGACTCCGCGCGTGCCCTCAACGCCGAGCTCGGCCGGGTCCTCGAGGAGAGGCAGATCTACCGGATCGATCACTATCTCGGCAAGGAGACCGTCCAGAACATCATGGTCTTCCGCTTCGCCAACGGAATGTTCGAGCCCATCTGGAACCGCCGCTACGTGGATCACGTGCAGATCATGGTGGCGGAGACGGTGGGGGTGGAGGATCGCGGCAACTACTACGACAAGGCCGGCGTGGTGCGGGACATGGTGCAGAACCACATGTTCCAGCTCCTCGCCCTCGTGGCCATGGAGCCGCCCACGTCCTTCCACGCCGACGCCGTGCGCGACGAGCGCGTCAAGGTGCTGAAGGCCATCCGAACGTGGAAGCCGGAGGACGTGCTCGCGCGCGCCGTCCGCGGGCAGTACGGCCCGGGGGAGATCGACGGGCAGCCGGTGCCGGGTTACCGGAGCGAGCCCAAGGTCAACCCGCAATCGAACACGGAGACGTACGCCGCGCTGCGCATCCAGGTGGAGAACTGGCGCTGGGCCGGGGTGCCCTTCTACCTCCGCTCGGCCAAGCGGCTGCCCCGGCGCGACACCGAGATCATGATCCAGTTCCGGCGGCCCCCGCTCCTCCTCTTCGACGAGAGCGAGGAGCAGATCGAGCCCAACCGCATGGTCCTCCACATCCAGCCGGACGAGGGGATCGAGATCCGCATGAAGGCGAAGCACCCGGGGCCGTCCATGCAGCTCAACACCGTCAAGCTCGACTTCAGCTACCGGCAGTTCGGGGAGACGAGTGCGGCCACGGGCTACGAGCGGCTGCTCTACGACAGCATGGTCGGCGACTCCACCCTCTTCCATCGCGCGGACGTGGTCGAGGAGGCCTGGCGCATCGCCACCCCCGTGGTCGACGTATGGGCCTCTCTGCCCGCCCGTGACTTCCCGAATTACGCCGCGGGGGCCTGGGGCCCGCTGGCCGCCGACGCGCTCATCCAGCGCGACGGCCGCCAGTGGTGGCTCCCCCACTGATCACCCTCTTGCCGCCTCGCTCCTGACGACCGGAGATCATCGCCACTCCGATTGGCCGGGCAGCTGCGCCTGGAGACGCCGCTGTCGTGAGCCGTAACCACGCGGAGTGGGGGGGCGGCCGGCGCTCCCCAGACCCGTATCTTCTGGGTGTAGTCGAAGCGAGCACGCAATGTCTCGTGGCGGGCCAGAGTGGCCCCGCGGACAGTGACTCAGCGTGGTCTGGGGAGGGCCGGCCGCCCCCGCCCGCTCCGCGCCTGCCGGCACGTCACGCCAATCACGTTCCCAGATCGCGGAGGAGCTGAGCAGTCGTCCGCACGCCCTGGAAGAGGTGATCGAGCCGCAGGTGCTCGTTGGGGCTGTGCTGGCGGTTGTTCGCGTTGGCGTAGGGCACGAGGATGGTCGGCAGCTTCAGGATGTCCGTGAAGGCCCAGATGGGCACGCTCCCTCCCAGCGTTGGCATCACCACGGCGAGCTGCCCGCCGTGCGCGCGCTCGATGGCCGCCACGATCTCCGCGCACACGGGCAGGTCGGCCGCCGTCTTGGCGGAATCGTAGCCGCCCTTGTCTGCCACGCGCACCGTCTGCTCACGGCGCCCCTCGGGCAGGCGAGCCTCCGCGCCCTCGACCACCTCGAAGCCCTGGGCGCGGATGTGCTCCAGCACGCGCTGGTACACCGTCTCCAGCTTCTGGTTCTTCACCATGCGGATGTCGATGGCCACCGTCGTCCGGTGCGGGATGATGGTGTTTGCCTCCGCGCCCACGAAGCCGCTCTGCAGTCCGCGGATGGTGAGGGTGGAGTGGAACATGATCCGCTCGAGATAGTTCGCGGGCAGCGCCACGCCGAGCTCGCGCTCGAGGGCGGGGAGGTCGATGGGGAAGCGCGCCATGAGCTCCCGCTCCGCGGCCGTGGGCGGGAGCACGCCCTCCTCGAAGCCCTCGATGAGCGGGGTGCCGTCGGGCGCGGCCATGCTCGAGAGGAGGCCGGCCAGCCGCCAGTTTGGATTGGGGACGGCGAAGTTGCCGGAGTGAAGATCGCGCCGCGCGCCTTCCAGAGTGAGCTCGAACTTGAGCACGCCGCGCGCTCCGAAGGCGATGGTCGGACGCCCGCTCCCGTGCTTGGGGCCGTCGGTGACGAGGACGAGATCGGCAGCGAGCAGCTCGCGGTGCGCTTCCGTGAAGGGGCCGAAGTGCGGACTGCCGATCTCCTCCTCGCCGTCGAAGATGAACTTCACGTTGACCGCCGGCGGCAGGCCGACCTCGTCCATGAGGGCGAGGGCCTCGAGGTGCGACCAGATCGGCCCCTTGTCGTCGGAGGCGCCGCGGGCGAACACGCGCCAGGCGAGCAGGTCCTCGCCGCCGAGGCGCTCGAAGGACACGGCGGGCGCGTCGTCCGCTTCGCCTACCTTCCGGAAGACGGGCTCGAACGGCGAGGGCTGGAACCACTCCTTGATGGGCGCGGGCTTGGTGTCGTAGTGGCAGTAGATCAGCACGGTGCGGGCGGCGCCGGGCACGCGGCGCTCCCCGAAGACCGCGGGCCCGCCCCCCGTCTCCAGCACGCGCGCCTCGAGCCCGCGGCGCCGCATGTGCGCAGCCAGCCACTCGCTGCCCGCACGCACACCTTCGGGATTCTGGCTCACGGTATTGCGTCGCAGCAGCTCGAGGAAGCCGGCGACGATGCTCTGGCGCTTCGCGGTCAACGCACGATCGAAGGCGGCCCAGTCGCGCATGGCCGCTACCATACCCCGTGGCGCCCGCGCGCGTCCGGCGTTTGACGCCCGCGCGAGGCGCGTGCTAGCGTCCGCCGGATGAGTGGCGGCGTGGTTTCCGCGGGAGCGTTCTGGCTCAAGCTCATCGTGACGCCGCTCCTCATCGCCATCGCCACCGTGGTGACGCGCCGCTGGGGTCCGGGCGTCGGCGGATGGCTGGCGGGCTTTCCGCTCACCTCGGCGCCCGTCTCCGTGTTCCTCGCCTTCGAGCAGGGGCCCGTCTTCGCTGCGGGCGCCGCGGTGGGCACGCTGCTCGGTCTCGCCGCCATGGGCTTCTCCTGTCTCGTCTACGGGCGGGCGGCCCGCCACACGGGATGGATCGGCAGCACCGCGGCCACTCTCGTCGCCTTCGTGGCGGGGCTGGCCATCCTGAGCCGGATCAGCTTTTCCCTGGCAGGGGCCTTCGTGCTCGTGTGCGCCACCCTCGTGGTGGCCGGGCTCGGCTTGCCCGCGACCTCGCCGGGCACGCCTGGCGTCAAGCCGCCGGCGTGGGACGTGCCCCTGCGCATGATCGTGGCCACGAGTGTGGTCCTCATCCTCACCACCGCGGCAACCCATCTCGGCCCCACCCTGAGCGGGCTCTTCTCGCCCATTCCCGTCTTCCTCCTCGTGCTCTCGATCTTCGCGCAGCGCGCGGAGGGCGCGGACGCGAGCATTCGCGTGATGATGGGCGGTATCGTGGGGTCCTTCGCCTTCGCGCTCTTCTTCCTCATCGTGGGCTTCGGCCTCACGCGTCTCGGCATCGGCGCCACCTACGCCCTGGCCTCGGTGAGCGCGATCCTGGTCAACGGGCTCGCGCTGTCCCTGGGACGGAGGCTGCTGCGGTAGACGGCTTTCCTTGGCGAGGCCCCCGGCTACCCCTATGATGATCGGGGAGGCCGCGCATGAGCATACCGTTCCTCGTCTTCCTGGCCGCGGTGGGCGCCATGGTGGTCTTCGCCATCGTCACCTACAATCGCCTCGTGTCCCTCACCCAGCGCTCGCAGGCCTCGTGGTCTGATGTGGACGTGCACCTCAAGCGGCGCACGGATCTCGTGCCCAACACCGCCATCCTGCCGCTCCGCCGGCCGGTCCAGCTCGAAGTAGGCGCGCGGCCGGAATTGGCAGAAGCCCGCCACCAGGTTCGAGGGGAACTCCAGGTCCCGAAGGTGTCCTTCCGGAGCTAGGCGATCAGGCCAGCCCTCCGCATCGCCGTCCTTCTCCTGGCCCTGGCCGCCCCCGCGGCGGCCCAGCCGCGCTCGTTCTCCATCGATCGCTTCGCCGTCACCCTCGAGGTGGAGCCGGACGCCGCCCTCCGCGTCCGCGAGAGCATCACCTTCGATTTCCGCGGGAGCCACCAGGGCATCTTCCGCACCATTCCCATCCGCTACGAGCGGCGCGGCCTCGACGTCGCCCTGCGCGTGGACGACGTGCACGTCGTCGACGAGAACGTGGCGCCCCTGCGTGCGGAGGTGTCGCGCGTGGGCCGCGCCGTCCGCGTGCAGGCCTGGGTCCCGGGCGCCGAGAACGCGACGAAGACCGTGATCATCACCTATCGGGTACGCCGCGCCCTCATCGACGTGGACGGCCGCGAGGAACTCTACTGGAACGTGACGGGCACGGACTGGGACGTGCCCATCAAGCAAGTGGAGGTCGTGGTGTCCTCGCCCCCGGGCATCCCGCTGGATCGCGTCGTCTCCGCCGCCTACACAGGGGCGCCCGGTGCCTCGGCCTCCGACTACACCGAGGATCGCGCCGATACCTTCCTCACCTTCCGCACCACTCGCCCGCTTCGCCCCCGGGAGGGATTGACCATCGCGGTGGGTTGGCCGCCCGGCGCCATTCGCAGCCCCGGCGTGCTGCGGAACGCCCGGTGGTTCCTCGGCGACAACTGGCCGCTCGTGCTGCCCTTCCTTGCCCTGGGTGGCGTGCTTCTTGTCTGGCGCCTCTACGGCCGCGACCCGGGTGGCCGGCCGAGCATCAGGCCGGAGTACAAACCGCTCGAGGGTTTGATGCCGGCGGCGGCCGGCGCTCTCGTCTCGGAGCGCGCGGTGCCGCGTGACATGGTCGCCACCCTCGTCGACCTCGCCGTGCGCGGCTTCGTGCGGATCGAGGAGCAGCCCGCGATCTTCGGCGAGCCCGACTTTGTCGTCCATCGCCTCAAGCCCCTCTCCGACGATCCGCTGCTGCGGCCCTTCGAGCGCGCGCTGCTCGCGCGCCTCTTCGGCGCCGACGGAAGCCTGGCCGAGCGGCGCCTCTCCGAGGTGAGGCGCGACTACGACGCCGTCTTCCCCGCGCTGCGTGACGAGCTCTACCGCGCCATGGTGCGGGACGGGCTCTTTCCCTCCTCACCCGAGCGCGTCCGTGCGCTCTGGCTCGTGACGGGGCTCGTCGTGATCGGGTTCGCCGCCTTCGTGCTCACGGGAGGCTTGGGCTCCGTGGTGTCCTCGCCCGTGCGCCTCGGCCTGGGGCTCGGCGTGGCGGGCCTCGTCATCGCCGTCCTCTCGCCGCTGATGCCGCGGAAGACGTTGCGCGGAGCGCAGGCGCTCGCGCGCGTGAAGGGATTCCGCGAGTTTCTCGAGCGCACGAGCACGGACGAGCTGCGCCGTCTCCCTCCCGACACCATGCACAAGTGGCTCGCCTGGGCCATCGCGCTGGGAGTGAGCGAGCGCTGGATCCACGCCTTCCACGGCCTCACGGTGATCGAGCCTGCCTGGTACACGGGGCAGGGGAGCTTTGATGTCGGGAGCTTCGACCGCAGCCTCTCCCGCTTCGCCTCGACCGTGGAGCGGGCCTTCCTCACCTCGCGGCGCGGGGACGGCTCGTGGAGCTTCGATCGCGGCCTCCCGGGCGGCTCATCGGGCAGGGGCCTGGGTGGTGGAGGCGGCGGCACGTTCTAAGTGTCCCGGCTTCTCCACCTCTCCTGCTAGACTCGTTCCTGGACGGACTGTTCCGACGAGCCTGCGTCGTTTCTGACAAACACCCGGAGCCCATGCGACGGTCAGCTGCGCGAAAGAGCATCGCAGTCCTGCTCCTTCTCCTGCTCGTGCTGGCCTCGCTCCCCGCACACGCGCAGCAATCGGAAGCGGACGTCTTCGTCGCCCAGGCCATCCTCGCGTATGAGGACAAGCACTACGACGAAGCCCTGGGGTTCCTCCGCGAGGCCCTGGCGCAGGATCCCAAGAACGTGGAGGCCCTCTACTACACCGGCCTCGTCTACGTGGCCCAGGAGCAGTTGGGCCAGGCCGTG
>JBKOVG010000404.1:0-11208 GCA_046723845.1 Candidatus Methylomirabilota bacterium
CGCGTGGAGCGGGCGGCGCACCGGCTCGGGTACGCGCCGAACGCGCTGGCCCGCGGGCTCGCGGGGGGCGGGGCCGACGTCGTCGCCGTGGTGATCCCGCGCACCGCGGAATACACCTTCACGAGCCCCTTCCATCTCGCCGCCCTCAAGGGCATCAGCCGCGTGCTCCAGGAAGCCTCGCACCTGATGCTGCTGTCCTTCCTCGAGGAGCGCGACTTCGTCGCCCTGCACCGGAGCGGGCTCTGCCGCGGCGTGATCGTGCTGATGTTCCGTCACGGCGATCGCCGCATCTCCGCCCTCGCCAAGCATCGCGTGCCCGCCGTGCTCATCCCCGGCGATCCCTCGCTGCCCGGCGTTACCTCGCTCACCTTCGACGCCACCGCGGGCACCGACGCGGCCACGCGCCATCTCCTGGCCCTGGGCCACCGGCGGATCGGCTTCATCGGCGGCGTGCCGAGCTCGCCGCTACATCGAGATCGGCTGGCCGCGTTCCGCGGGGCGCTGGCCGCCGCGGGCGTGCCCGCCGACCCCTCCCTCGAGACGGAGACCAACTTCACCGCGGCCGAGGCCTACGAGCGCGCGCTGGACCTCCTCCGCCGGGCCGAGCGTCCCACCGCGCTCCTCTGCAGCAACGACGTCATGGCGCAGGCGGCCCACGCCGCGGCACAGAAGCTCGGGCTCCGCGTGCCCGCGGATCTCTCCATCGCGGGACTCGCGGGCCTTCCCGGACCGCGCCTCGCGGCGCCCGCCCTCGCCACCGTCATCGTCGACTTCGAGCAGGTGGGGGCGACGGCGGCGACGTTGCTCCTGAAGCTCATCGCCGACCGGCCGCGCCAGGGCGCCTCCGTGCTCCTGCCCGTCGAGTTCGATCCCGGCGGCTCGACGGCGTCGCCGTTCCGGTAGGCTCGCGAGGTCTCGTGAGCGACGCGATCGACGTCAACACGCACATCTTCGCCTCCGGATGGCCGGACTTCGCGACCGCCTTCGGCGGCGACCGCTGGCCGCGCCTCGAGGGCGATCCCGCCACGGGCTGCAAGCTCTTCCTCGGGACGACGTTCAATCGAAGCCTGACGCCGCACGCCTTCGATCCCGCCCGGCGGGTGGAGGACATGGACCGCACGGGCGTGTCGGTCCAGCTCCTCTCTCCCGCGCCCCCGACCTTCTGCTACTGGGCGCCGCCCGTGGCGGCTGCGGAATGGCACCGCATGCAGAACGACGTCATCGCGGGGTTGGTGGGCCGAAATCCCGCGCGCTTCCGGGGCGCGGCCGGTCTCCCGCTGCAGGCGCCGGACCTGGCCGTGAAGGAGCTGGAGCGCGCGGTGAGCACGCTCGGCTTCGCTGCGGTGGAGGTGGGCGCCAACGTCGACGGCCGCGATCTCGACGACGCGAGCCTCGCTCCTGTGTGGACGGCCGCGGCCTCGCTGGACGTGACCGTGCTCGTGCATCCACAGGCGCCCATCCTCGGTGACGCGCGCTTCCGCCGCAACAACCTGGCCCAGATCGCGGGCTTCCCGCTCGAGACCGCGCTCTGCATGACCCGCGTGATCTTCGGCGGCGTGCTCGACCGCTGGCCGGCCATTCACTGGTGCTTCGCGCATGGCGGCGGCGCCTTCCCCTACATCCTGCCGCGTCTCGACAAGGGCTGGCACGTTGCCGACGCGGCGCACGCGGCCATTCCCGAGCCGCCCAGCCACTACGCGCGGCGCGTGTGGATCGACTCGCTGACTCATTCGCCCCGCGTGCTGCGTTTCGCCCTGGAGACCTTCGGCCCGGAGCGCGTCGTGCTGGGCAGCGACTATCCCTTCCGGCTGGGAGTCGACGATCCGGTGGCGGAGCTGGATCCGCTCAGCCTCGATGCGGTCGCCCTCCGCCGCCTCCGTCACGACAACGCCCGCGAGCTCCTTCGGCTCCCGCCGCATCCCTGACTGAGCCCGCGCGGGCAACCGTCGTCCGGCACGGACTCGGGCATCATTCCGATGCGCCGCGTCGGCCATGCTGTCCCTCCGCCGTTCGGCGCACGAGCCCGGCGCTCCCGACTTCTTTCCTCGTCGGCAGCCGTTACGGGTGATCGCGTCTCCTTTGGACGTTTTTACACAGTCGAGCCTTCCCACTGGAAGGTTTCGCGCGGGTCGGCGTGATTAACATGACGAGGTATGGGGCAGGGCGAGCCGCGGCGCGAACTCCGGCATCGCATTTGCCTCCTCGACGGACGGAGTTGCTCAGGTCTGAGACGATCCTCCAAGCCGGGGAGCGCATGATCCGACAATGGACGACGGGGGCGCGAGAGTGAAGGACTCGCGAGGCTCCCGCGAGTCGCGCGCTTCCCTGCTCGCGGAGGTCACGGCGCTCATGGGCTCGGGCCTCGAGCAGACGCATCTCCTCTTCCGACTCGCCCATCTCATCATTCCCGCCCTCGGGGATCTCTGCGCCATCGACTTCTTCCACGAGCCGGACGTGATCGTGCGCATGGCGTACGCTCACGTGGATGCGGACAAGGAGCCGCTGGTCAACGAGGTCCGCGCCGCGCATGGATTCAACGTCGATTCGCCGCACGGCGTGCCCGCGGCCCGGCGCACGCACCGGTCCATTGTCATTCCCCGGGTGACGCGCTCACACCTCGAGGCGGAGGCGCGCGGCGGCGAGCAGCTCGCCCTCCTGCGCCGGATCGGCCCCAAGTCGTGGATGGTCATCCCGATGCTGGGTCGCCGCGAGGTGCTGGGCGCCATGACCCTGGCCGTCACGGAATCGCCGCGACGCTACGGCCGCGCCGATCTCGGCCTCGCCGAGCTGGTGGCGGGCCAGCTCGTGGTGGCCCTGGAGAGCGCGCGAGTCCAGCGGGAGATGGAGAGGGCGCGCGCGGCCGCAGAAGCAGCGAGCCGGGCCAAGGACGAGCTCCTCTCCCGCCTCTCGCACGAGCTGCGCAATCCACTCAACGCGGTGGCGGGATGGGCGCGCCTGCTCGAGGGCGGGCAGCTCGGCGCGGAGCAGGCCCGGCGGGCCGTCCAGGTCATCCTTCGCAACACCGCGGCGCAGACCCGTCTGCTCGACGACCTCTACGACCTCGCGGTGGCCGAGAGCGGGAAGATCGAGCTCGTTCGCCAGCCCGTCGATCTCCGGCAGCTCGTGGCAGCCGCCCTCGACGACGTCCGCCCCGTGGTAGAGGCCAAGGACATCCGTCTCCACGACGCCCTCGCGCCGCTCGAGGCTCCGGTGAGCGGCGACCCGGGACGGCTCCAGCAGGTGCTGGGCAATCTCCTCGGCAACGCGGTCAAGTTCACTCCGCGGGGCGGCGCCATCGAGGTGACGCTGCGGCAGGAGGGATCACGTGCCGAGATCGTGATCAGCGACACCGGCGAGGGCATCGCTGCGGATCGACTGCCCCACGTATTCGATCGCCTCGTGCCGGGGGAGGGAACGGGGCGCTCACCATCGCGCGGGCTGGGGGTCGGCCTGGCCCTCGTCAGGCACCTCGTCGAGCTGCACGGAGGCAGCGTGTTCGCAGAGAGCGGAGGCCCCGGTCGAGGCTCGACGTTCGTGGTCGAGCTGTCGCTCGGCGGCGACTCGGCGCCGGGGCGGTCCATGCTCCTCGAGCGGACGGCGCCGGCGGCCCCCGCCACACTTCAGGGTGTGCGGGTCCTCCTCGTGGATGACGATCCGTCGACCATCCACCCCGTCGCGGAAGCGCTGGCCCACGCGGGGGGGGATGTGAGAGGATGCGAGTCGGCCGGCGCCGCCCTGGCCCTGCTCGCCGCGTGGCGCCCCGACGTGATCGTGTCGGACATCGAGATGCCGGGCGACGACGGCTACACGTTCGTGCGCACGGTCCGCGCGCTCGCGCCGGAGCAGGGAGGGCGGACTCCGGTCATAGCGCTGACCGCGCTCAATCGCACGGAGGACCGGATCCGGAGCCTCTCGGCCGGATTCAGCATGCACGTGTCCAAGCCGGTCGATCCCGCGAAGCTCACGGCCATCGTGGCGAGCCTCGCGCGGTTCACGGGGTAGGGAGAGGCGGCATGGGCCAATCACCGACGGACGAAAGAGGACGGGGCACCATGGACGCGGGATCACCGGGTGAGAGCAGTGCCGACCCGTCCCAGGCTCCCGGCACGCGACGGCAGATCATCGCGATCTTCAACTCCAGCAACGACACGGTGGATCTCCTCCGTACGGTGCTAGAGGCAGAGGGGCTCCATACCGTGGTGGGGCACATCCCGGACGTGAAGAGCGGCGAGCTCGATCTGGTCGCCTTCATCGAGCATCACGCGCCGGCCGTCATCGTGTACGACATCTCGCCGCCCTACGAGGCCAACTGGACGTTCCTCCGTCTCGTGCGCAACCTGGCGCCGGTGCAGGGCTGCCGCTTCGTGCTCACCACCACCAACAAGCCCGCTCTCGACAAGCTGGTGGGCGAGACGGACGCGCTCGAGATCATCGGCAAGCCCTACGATCTGCAGCTCGTGGTCCACGCCGTCCGCGATGCCCTCGCCTGAGCCGCGCGCGACGCCATGGACGTGCCCCTGGCCGCGCGCGCCGATCTGCCGGGCGCCCGCGCTCTCCTGGTAGTGCGACCAGCGGCGCCATTTTCGAGACGGGAAGAGGGCGTGTGCCCGAGCCGAGGCCGGTGCTCCTCCTGGGGGAGGCTTGACCGAAGTGAGCCTCTGGGGGTGGAAGCGGAAGAAGCGCTAGCTCTACGTCTGGAGCGCCGTCCGTCCCGCCACGAGAGCCCGGGTGATCTCGGCCACGTGGCGGCCTTGGTAGCGGGCGGCCTCGAGCTCGTTCGCCGACACAGCGCGGCTCTTGCCGTCGGCTCCCGCCAGGGTGGAGGCGCCATACGGCGAGCCGCCGGTGATGGCGGTCATGTCGAGGATCGCCTCGCAGGCGTAGGGCAAGCCGATCACCACGAAGCCAAGATGGAAGAGCGTTGTGTGGAAGGACGTGATGGTCGTCTCCTGCCCGCCGTGCTGCGTGCCCGTCGAGCAGAACACGCTGCCCACCTTGCCGACGAGCTTGTGCGCGACCCAGAGGCTGCCCGTCTGGTCGAGGAAGTTCCGCATCTGGCTGCACATGTTGCCGAAGCGAGTGGGCGTGCCGAAGATGATCCCGTCGTAGTCGGGCAGTTCCTGCACGGTGGCGATGGGCGCGGCCTGGTCGAGCTTGAAGCCCGCACGGCGAGCGGAGGCCTCCGGCACCAGCTCGGGCACCCGCTTGATCGTCACCTCGGCCCCGGCGTCCCGCACGCCCTGGGCGACGGCGCCCGCCATCGTCTCGATGTGGCCGTAGCTCGAGTAGTAGAGCACCAGCACCTTCGCCATGATGTCCTCCTCAGCGCGGGCGCGTGACCAGCCCGAGGCCGCAGGCCACGGCGGTCACCGCATCCTCCGCCGAGCCCTCCGAGTTGTCAACGACGAGCCAGTTCTCCGTGTGCGGGCCTACGCCAATGCGGCGCACGAGGCGGCGATCGGCAGACTGGCCGTGGAGATCGTGCCCGGCCTGCCCGTGGTCCTCTCCTCCGACGTCTCGCCCCAGTACCGCGAGTACGAGCGCACCAACACCACGGTGGTCAACGCCTACATCACCCCGCGCTTCTCGCAGTACCTTCACGCCCTGCGCGCCCGGCTCGAGGAGCGTGGGTTCGCCCGCCGGCTCTCCGTGATGCAGAACAACGGCGGCATCGCCACCGCGGAGACCGCGGCCGCGTTCCCCGTGCGCTCGCTCGACTCAGGCCCGGCCGCGGGGGCCATCCTCGCCGCCCACATCGGCCGGCTTACCGGGCACCAGGACCTAATCGCCTTCGACATGGGCGGCACCACCGCCAAGGCCGCCCTCGTCGAGAACGGCGTGCCCGCGAGCACGGATCAGTTCGAGGTCGACATGATCGGCATGCGCAAGGGCAGCGGCCTGCCCGTCCAGGTTCCCAGCGTGGATCTGGTCGAGGTCGGCGCGGGAGGCGGGAGCCGGGCGCGCATCGAGCGAGGGCTCCTTCGCGTGGGCCCCGACAGCGCGGGCGCGGATCCCGGGCCCGCCTGCTACGGCCTGGGCGGCCTCGAGCCCACCGTCACCGACGCCAATCTCGTGCTGGGCTACCTCGACGCCGGCTTCTTCCTGGGCGGAGCGCGACGGCTCGACGTGGCCGCGGCTACCGCCGCCATCGAGACGCACGTGGCCAAGCCCCTCGGCGTGAGCGTGGTGGAGGCGGCGTGGGGCATCCACCAGCTCGTCACCCTCAACATGGAAGGCGCCATCCGCGTGGTCTCGATCGGGCGCGGGAAGGATCCGCGCAACCTCGCCTGCGTCACGTTCGGCGGGGCCGGCCCCATCCACGGGGCGCGGCTCGCGCGAAGCCTCGGCGTGGCCCGCGTCATCGTGCCGTTCGCCGCCGGCGTCGCCTCGGCCATGGGCCTCCTCACCGCGGACGCCCGCTTCGACCTCGCCCGCACCTTCGTGGCCGCGCTCGGCGCCGCCCCATGGGAGGAGATCAACGCGCTCTACGCGGCCATGGAGACCGACGGCGCCACGCAGATCACGGCCACGGGTCTGGGCGGGCAGTGGCGCACGCGCCGCCTCGCCGAGGTGCGCTACGCGGGGCAGGGGCATGAGTTGAGCGTGGAGATTCCCGCGGGGCGCCTCGGCCCGGAGTCGCTCGCGGCTATCGAGCGGGCGCACGCGGTCGTTTATGCCTCGCGCTACGGCTATGCCGAGGCGCCGGGGACGCCGCTCGAGGCGACCAACTGGAAGCTCGAGATCAGCTGCGGCGTGCCCGCCATGGCCATGGCCGGAGCTGCGCCCGCCGAGGGTAGGAGCGCCGCCAAGAAGCCGCGGCCCGTGTACTTCCCGGAGTGCGGCGGCTTCGTCGACTGCGCCGTCCACGACCGCTATCGCCTCGCCCCCGGCGTCACCGTGACGGGCCCCGCGGTGATCGAGGAGCGCGAGACGACGGTGATCCTCCTGCCCGGCGACGAGGCGGCCGTCGATCACCACCGGAACCTGGTCATCGAGATTGGAGGCTCGGCATGAGCGTGATGAGCGCGCGCATGGACCACGAGGAGCGGGAGACGACGGTGATCCTCCTGCCCGGCGACGAGGCGGCCGTCGATGGCCACCGGAACCTGGTCATCGAGATCGGAGGCTCGGCATGAGCGTGTTGGCCGCGCGCGTGGACCCGATCACCCGCGGGGTGGTGTGGGCCGCGCTCCAGTCCATCGCCGACGAGGCGGGGACGGCGCTCCGCCAGACCGCCTACTCGCAGGCGGTGCGCGAGGGGCGCGACTTCTCCGCCGCCCTCTTCAACGCCCGCGGCGAGATGATCGCGCAGGGCGACTTCAGCCCCGGCCACTTGGGCGCCATGCCCTCCATCGTCCGTCACGTCATGCGGGAGTATCCCGTCGAGACCATGGAGCCGGGAGACGCCATCATTCTTAACGATCTCTTCATGGGCTCGGGTCACCTGCCCGACTTCTTCATCACCGCGCCCGTGTTCCACGGTCGGCAGCTCGTGGGCTTCGTGGTCGACTGCGCGCATCAGGTCGACGTGGGCGGGGCGGCCGCCGGCTCCCAGGCCGTGGAGGGCATGACGGAGTTCTACCAGGAGGGCATCCGCGTCCTGCCCACGCGCCTGTGGCGGGGCGGGGAGGTGAACCGCGAGGTCATGCGGCTCATTACGGGCAACGTGCGCGTGCCCGACATCGTGGAAGGCGATCTCAAGGCCATGCGCAACGCCGCCCGCGTGGGGGAACTGCGCCTGCTCGAGCTCTTCGACCGCTACGGCGCGGAGACGGTGCTGGCGGCGTGGGACGACATCCTCGCCCACTCGGAACGTGAGATGCGCGCGGCCATCCGCGAGCTGCCGCCGGGCCGCTATGCCGCCGAGGACTTCTACGACGATTGCGGCCGCGACAGCGGGCCGCTCCGCGTCCACGTCACGGTCATCGTGGACGGCGACGAGGTGCTGGTGGACTTCGACGGCTCGAGCCCGCAGACGCGCTCCGGCATGAACAGCGCCTTCAACTACACGCTCTCCTACACCTGGCACACCGTGAAGTCGGCCCTCGTCCAGCAGACGATTCCCCAGAACGCGGGAACCATGCGTCCCATCAAGGCGCGCGCCCCCGAAGGCTCGCTCTTCAATCCCCGCCCCCCCGCGGCGGCGGGAGGACGAGCCGTCATGCAGCAGCGCATCGTGGACGTGATCCTCGCCGCCCTCGCCCAGGCGGTGCCGGATCGGGTCATCGCCGCTTCGTCGCACTGGGCCAATCCCATCTTCGAGGGCCGGGACCCGCGCCGGGGCAAGCGCTTCGTCTACTACGACATCGTGGTGGGGGGCATGGGTGGCCGCCCGACCAAGGACGGTGCGGAGGCGGTGTGCGGCTCCTTCAACCTGGAGAACATTCCCATCGAGGTGAACGAGAGCAACTTCCCCATCGTGATCGAGCGGCTCGAGCTGATCCCCGACTCCGGGGGGGCGGGGAAGTTCCGGGGGAGCTGCGGCCTGCGCAAGGACATCCGCTTCTTGGGTGAGGCCGGCTCGCTGTCGAACCTGACCGACCGCCACAAGTTCGCGCCGCCCGGGCTCCGCGGCGGCCGGCCGGGGGCGCTCGGCGCGACCATCCTCAACCCCGGGACCGAGGGCGCCCAGGCCCTCCACTCGAAGGCCATCCAGCCCATCGCCCACGGCGATCTCGTGAGCATGCGCGTGTCGGGAAGCGGCGGCTACGGCGATCCCCTCGCGCGTGACCCCGGGCTCGTGGCGCGCGACGTGGCCCTGGGATACGTGTCGATCGAGGCCGCCCGCGAATGGTACGGTGTGGTCCTCGATCCCGCCACGGGCGCAGTCGACCTCGAGGCAACCGCAGCGCTCCGCCAATCCGCCAAGGAGAGGACACCATGATCGACGGCCGCACCATCGAGCACCTCTGGACGCACAAGACGCAGGATCATCCCTGGCTCTCCGACGAGGAGCTCGTCATCGATCGCGGCGAGGGCGTGTGGGTGTGGACGCAGAAGGGCAAGAAGCTCCTCGACGGCTTCGCCGGCCTCGCCGTGGTCAACGTGGGCCACGGCCGGCGCGAGATCGCCGAGGCCATCGCCGAGCAGACGGTGCGCCTCGCCTACTATCCGACCACGCGTCAGTTCTCGAACCCGCCCGCCGCCGAGCTGGCGGCCAAGCTCGCCACCCTCACGCCCGGCGACCTGACCTACTCGATGTTCGCGGTGAGCGGCTCCGAGGCGAACGAGCGGTCGATGCAGATCGCCCGGCACTACTGGCTCGCCAAGGGCAAGACGGCCAAGCACAAGGTCATCTCGCTCCACGGCGGCTATCACGGGGCGACGGCGGGCACCTTCGCGGTGTGCGGCCTGCCCCACTTGGTCGAGGCCTACGCGCCCCTCCAGGTGCCGGGCTTCACCAAGGCCACCCCGCCGCACCCGTACCGCGATCGCGGGACGGGCACTGATGAGGAGCTGGTGCGCCGTCGCGCCGCGGAGCTGCGGGAAGTGATCGAGCGGGAGAAGCCGGATACCGTGTCCGCGGTGATCCTGGAGCCCATCCTTTCCTCCGGCGGCATCATCATCCCCCCCATCGGCTGGCTCAAGGCCGTGCGGAAGATCTGCGACGAGCTGGAGGTGCTGATGATCGCCGACGAGGTGATCACGGGATTCGGCCGCACGGGCCGGTGGTTCGCCGTGGAGCACGAAGGGGTGGTGCCCGACCTCATGTCGGTGGCCAAGGGCATCACCTCGGGCTACATCCCGCTCTCCGCGTCCATCGCGCGCCGCCATCTCGCGGACGCCTTCGCCGCCGACTCCAAGCAGGAGAACGTGCATCCCAACACCTACGCCGCCCACCCCGTGGCCTGCGCGGCCGCCCTCGCGAATCTCAGGATCATGGAGCAGGACCGGCTGATCGAGAACGCGGAGGCGATGGGCGCGCGCCTCGTGCAGGGGCTGTGCGACGCCCTCGCGAAGCGGAAGATCGTGGGCGAGGTGCGCGGGCGCGGACTCTTCGCCGCGGTGGAGCTGGTAGAGCCGGACGGCTCCGGCCGCTCGCTCGACGCCAAGCAAGTGGGCGAGCTCGACCGGAAGGCCTGGGACCGCGGGGCCATCGTCTACGCGCGGGGGAGCGTGCTCCGCTTCGCGCCGCCGCTGTGCATCACGCCGGCCGAGGTGGACGAGCTCGTGAGCATCGCCGCCGACAGCGTGGAGGCGCTCGAGCGCGACCTCGCCCGTTGACCGCCCGCCGCGCCGTCAGGCGGGGAGGGGAACCTTCGGCGCTCCCGGTACGATGGCGATGTGGAGGGGATTGAGCCCGGGGATCTGACCGGCGAGGGCGTGGATGGCATCCTCCGCCTGCTCGAGCGGGAAGGTGTGGGTGTGCATCCGGTCGAACGGATAGCGACCCGACTCGATCACCTCGATGGCGCGGAAGGTGTCGTCGACGGACATGCTCAGCACGCCGCGGATGGTCAGCTCCTTGTAGATGATGTCGTCCACGGGCAGCTCGCGAGCGAGCTTCTGCCCCTTGAGCCCCGCCACCACGATCCGGCCCTTCCGCAGCGCGATGGCGATGGCGTGATTGAGCGACTGCGGCGCGTAGGGCGTGGTGTCGACCACGACCTCCGCCCCGCCGCCGGTGGCCTCGCGGGCGCGGGCGACCACGTCCTCCTTCTCCACGTCGATGGTGACGTCGGCGCCCAGCTCGCGCGCCAGCTCGAGCTTCCGCGCATCGCGGCTGAGCCCGGTGACCACGATCTGCTTCGCCCCCACCGCGCGCGCCGCGATGACGCAGCAGAGCCCGCGCTGCCCCGCGCCCAGGACGACCACGCGGTCGCCGGGAGCGGTGGCGGGGATGGTCCCCGCCCACGACAGCCCGGCGGCGAGCGGATTGAACATCACGGCGACGCCGGCCGGGAGGCGCGAGTCCATCTTCTTCACCACGGAGTGCGAGGAGAGGTACATGTGCTCGGCATAGCCGCCCCAGAGATGGGGCGGCTTGTTCACGTCGGTGTAGCCGTAGGTACCGCCACGGGTGCGGCAGGCGCGCGGCTCATGCCTGGCGCAGGCGGCGCAGCGGCCGCAGCCGTAGCCGGAGCGCACCGCGACGCGATCGCCTTCCATGACGCCCCACCGCTGCCTTGCCTGGGCGCCGATCTCCTCGATGACGCCGAGGGGCTCGTGGCCGGGGATGACGGGGTACTGGGTGTAGTCCTCGTGCAT
>JBKOVG010000200.1:0-55004 GCA_046723845.1 Candidatus Methylomirabilota bacterium
CTACAAGGCCTTCGATGCGCACAGCGTCTACTTCGAGGTCCTCAGCGAGCACGGCCTTCTGGGGTTTGGACTCTACATCGGAGCCCTCCTGAGCACGGTGATCAGCTTGGGACAACTGCGGCGCCGCTGGCGCAATCACCCCGAGTACGACTACCTCTCACGCTACGCCGACATGACCCAACTTTCTCTTTATCCGTTCATGCTGTCCGGCGCCTTCATCCCTTTCGCATACAACGATCTCTACTACTTGCTCCTGGCCGGCGGCTCCATGCTCTACGTCCTCTCCCAGGAAGCAGAACGCGTGGAGGCCGCCAAGGCGGAAGCCCAGCGTGCGGCAGCCGCCCGGCTCGACCCCCCCCGGCGGCGTGGCCGGCCGCTCGCTCCTCGACCCGCCCCGGCCGCACTTCCTACTCGACCCCGACAGAGGCCTCGACATGTTTGAGACGATTCGCAACGCCGTTCGCCATCACGAGCTGATCCTGAGCTTCGCGGTGCGCGACATCAAAGCCCGCTACAAGCAGACGGCCCTGGGAGTGGCCTGGGCCATCTTGCAGCCGCTCTCCATGATGGTGGTCTTCACCCTGGTATTCTCCATCTTCGCCAAGGTGCCGAGCGACGGCATCCCCTATCCCGTGTTCGCCTACAGCGGTCTCATCTTCTGGACCTTCTTCTCCAACACCATCTCCGGG
Organism: Candidatus Methylomirabilota bacterium; assembly: GCA_046723845.1. Taxonomy (GTDB): domain Bacteria; phylum Methylomirabilota; class Methylomirabilia; order Rokubacteriales; family CSP1-6; genus AR37. The sequence goes on from JBKOVG010000200.1 coordinate 690, forward strand.
GGCACGCTGGCCATGACGGCCAACAGCGCCCTCATCCGGAAGATCTATTTCCCGCGGGAGACCCTCCTCCTCTCCGTCATGGTCGCGGGGCTGCTCGACCTGATCATCGCCTCCCTGCTCTTCGGGGCCATGCTCGTCTACTACACGATCAGCCTCACCGCGGCGGCTTTCTGGATCCTTCCCCTGGTCGTCCTGCAGATGATCCTGGCCCTGGGGGTCATCAGCGTCACCTCGGCCGCCCACGTGAACTTCCGCGACATCGGGCACGCCCTGCCCCTATGCATCCAGCTCTGGATGTTCGCCACGCCGGTCGCCTACCCGGTGAGCGTCGTGCCGCACTGGCTCAAGCCTCTGTACCTGCTCAATCCGATGGCGCCCATCATCGACGGATACCGGCGGGCCATCATCCTGGGCACCCGGCCGGATCTCGAGGCGCTCGCGGTGAGCGTGCTCGTCACCTTGACGCTGACGGTAACGTCGCTCGCCATCTTCCGCCGGGCCGAGCGCACGTTCGCCGACGTCATCTGAGGAACCCAACATCAATGTCTGACATCACCATCGAGCTCAACAAGGTCGCCAAGCGCTACTGGCTGCGCCGCGGCTGGTACGTCACCTCGATCCGGGACGAGATGGAGCGCTTCACCGCGCGTCTGCTCCGTCGCCAGGTCGCTCCCCGCGAGGAGTTCTGGGCCCTCCGTGACATCACCTTCTCTCTCAAGAGGGGCGAGGTCCTGGGGCTGGTGGGCCCGAACGGGGCGGGGAAGAGCACCCTCCTCAAGATCCTCTCGCGCGTCACCGTGCCCACCTCCGGCTCCTTCGTGGTCCATGGTCGGCTGGGCGCCCTCATCGAGATCGGGGCCGGCTTCCACCCCGAGCTCACGGGGCGCGAGAACATCGCCCTCAACGGAGTCATCCTCGGCATGTCCCGACGGGAGATCCAGTCGAAGTTCGACCGCATCGTGGCCTTCGCCGAGCTGGAGCGCTTCATCGACACGCCCATCAAGTACTACTCCTCGGGCATGCAGATGCGCCTGGGCTTCGCGGTGGCCGCCCACACCGATCCCGACGTGCTCCTCATCGACGAGATCCTCGCCGTGGGCGACGCGTCCTTCCAGGCCAAGTGCGCTAACAAGATCGCCGAGCTCAAGGAGCAGGACAAGACGATCATCCTCTGCTCCCACAACCTCACCAACATCACCGACCACGCCAAGTCCGTCCTCTGGGTGGAAGGGGGCCGGGTGCGCATGCTCGGCGAGACGGACGCGGTGCTCGACGCCTACCTCGAGCACGTGACGTCGGCCATGAACGCGGAGGCCGAGCACACCCAGCAGCAGGAGCGGGCGGCCTTCGAGGGCCTGGCCACCATTCACGACGTGGTGACCCTCGACGCGGCCGAGCAGCCGCAGACACGGTTCGACCGCGGCGATCGCATTCTCGTCGACATCACCTACTCGGCGGCCCAGCCGCTCCCCGGCGCGGTGTTCGGGGTCGCCGTGCAGGACATCCAGGGCTATGCCCTCGGAGGCGTGGTGACCGATCCTGATACCGTCAAGATCACCTCGCCCGTCGAGCGCGGGGTCCTGCGCCTCATCCTCGATCCGGTCCTCTTCAACCGCGGCGCCTACACCCTGAACGTGAACATCACGGACCCGACGCTCAAGCGGACGTACGACCTGAAGCGGCGCGCCGCCCGCCTGGCCATCGACGGCCCTCGCGCCGCCGACCGTGAGACGAGCGGTCACGTGTACTACCCGCACCACTGGGACTCCCTGCGGTGACCGGAGGGAACGCCTGATATGTGCGGCATCGCCGGCATCGCCGACGTCACGGGCCGTCCCGTCGACCAGAGCCTGCTCCGCGCCATGACGGGGGTGCAGGCCCATCGGGGACCCGACGGCGAGGCGGTCGTGTGCCGAGGCGCGGTGGGGCTCGGCCATCGCCGGCTCGCCATCATCGATCTCTCGACAGGAGACCAGCCCATGTCGAGCGATGACGGCCGCGTGTGGATCGTGTTCAACGGCGAGATCTACAACTTCCGCGAGCTCCGGAGCGAGCTGGAGGCGGCGGGGGCCCGCTTCCGGACGAAGTCCGATACCGAGGTGATCCTGCGCGCCTACGAGGCCGACGGTCCCGCCTGCGTGAGCCGGCTCCGCGGCATGTTCGCCCTCGCCATCCTCGACGAGCGCCATCGCCGGCTCGTGCTCGCGCGAGACCGCGCCGGCATCAAGCCTCTCGTCTACTCATGGGACGGTCACCGTCTCCTCTTTGCCTCCGAGATCAAGGGGATCGTGGAGGATCGCACCGTCACGCGAGACCTCGATCCCGAAGCCCTCGGCGAATACCTCACGTACCACTACATCCCCGCCCCGCGAACGATCTTCGCCTCGGTGCGCAAGCTGCCGCCCGCCTCGCTCCTCGTCCTGCCTCTCGACGGCGGCGCCCCGGAGATCACACGCTACTGGCGCCTTCGCTTCGCCCCCGACACCACGGTGACCGAGGCGGAGTGGATCGAGCGACTCCAGGCCGAGCTCGCGGACGCGGTGCGGTGCCACATGGTCAGTGACGTACCGATCGGCGCCTTCCTGTCCGGGGGCGTGGACTCCAGCACGGTGGTGGCCTTCATGGCGGAGGCGTCGCCGACGCCGATCCGCACCTTCTCCATCGGGTTCGATGAGGCGGACTTCGACGAGCTCCGCTTCGCCCGCCAGGTCGCCACGCGGTACGGCACGGACCATTACGAGCTCGTGGTCAAGCCGGCCGCGCTCGACGTGCTGCCCAAGTTGGCCTGGCATCTCGACGAGCCGTTCGCCGACGCCTCGGCCATCCCGACCTACTACGTGTCGAAGATCACCCGCGAGCACGTCACGGTGGCGCTGTCCGGCGACGGGGGCGACGAGAGCTTCGGGGGCTATCGCCGCTACGCCCAGGCCATGGCCCTCGCCACCCGCATGGATCAGGGCCCGGGCCGGATGGCTCGGCCGCTCTTCCGGTTGACCTCGCGGCTCCTTCCCGTGGGAGCCCGAGGCCAGGCGTGGACGGGGATGCGCGGGGCCGGGACCATCGAGCGCTATGCCCGCCTCGTCACGCACGAACGGCCGGAAACCCTCCGCCACGCCCTGTCCGACGAATGGCTCCGCGAGGCGGGAACCGTGTCCGCTCCGCGCCGGTTCGAGCAGCTACTGGCCGCGGGCGGCGGCCTGGACGCCGTGTCCGCTCTCCAGTACATCGACATGGAGACCTATCTGCCGGACGACATCCTGGCCAAGGTGGACCGGACGAGCATGGCCGTCTCCCTCGAGAGCCGCGTTCCCCTGCTCGACCATCGTCTGCTGGAATTCGTCGCCACCATCCCGAGCTCCCTCAAGCTGGTGGGCGGCGCGGGCAAGCACATTCTCAAGCGCGCCATGTCGAGCCGGCTGCCCGCGGACATCCTCACGCGTCGCAAGATGGGCTTCGGCGTGCCGCTGGGCGCCTGGTTTCGCAATGAGCTCCACGACATGACCCATGATCTCCTGCTCGATCCCCGCACGCGGCAGCGCGGGATCTTCCGGCCGTCGTGGGTCGAAGGACTCCTGCGCACTCACGATTCGGCACGTCGGGATTGCTCGGCCCGGCTGTGGGCCATGCTCTGCCTCGAGCTCTGGATGCGGCGCTGGATCGACGGCAGCCCAAGCCCGGTCACGAGGGCCGCCTAGCATGTGCGGGATCGCCGGCTTTGCCTTCGTCGATCACACCCACCCGGTGGACCGGGAGCTGCTCAGCCGGATGACCACGGTCATGCATCATCGTGGTCCCGATGCCGACGGCTTCCACGTGGGACCCGGGGTGGGACTGGGTCACCGCCGGCTCAGCATCATCGACGTGGCGGGGGGCGATCAGCCCATCTACGGCGAGGACCGGAGCTGCGTGGTCATCCTCAACGGCGAGATCTACAACTTCCAGGAGCTCCAGAGCGAGCTGTCCGCGCGCGGGCACGTGTTCACCACGCGGTCGGACACCGAGTCCATCGTGCATGCCTACGAGGAGTGGGGCCTCGACTGCGTGGCGCGCCTGCGCGGCATGTTCGCCTTCGTGATCTGGGACGATAGGAAGCGACGGCTGATGCTGGCGCGTGACCGCGCGGGCAAGAAGCCGCTCTACTACCACGCCGACGGGGAGCGCCTCATCTTCGCCTCCGAGATGAAGGGCCTCCTCCAGGACAGCGGCATCAAGCGGCGCCTCAGCGTGGAGTCCCTGAGCGACTACTTCTCATTCGGGAACATCCCGAGCCCGAACACGGTGTTCCAGGACATCCACCAGGTCCCCCCCGCCCAGTTCCTGGTGTGGGAGCGCGGCCAGGTGAGGCTCCACGAGTACTGGGACGTGGTGTTCCAGCCCACCGGTCCCTCGCGCCCCGAGGAGGCGCTCGAGGCCTTCGCGCCCATCTTCGACGAGGCGGTCAAGGTGCGCATGGTCGCCGACGTCCCCCTGGGCGCCTTCCTGAGCGGTGGCGTCGACTCCTCGGCGGTGGTCGCCTCCATGGCCCGTCAATCCGACCGACCCCTGGTCACGACCAGCGTAGGCTTCGCCGAGCGCTCCCACAGCGAGCTCGAGTACGCACGCCAGGTCGCCCAGTCCGTGGGCAGCCGCCACCACGAAGTTCTCGTGCGTCCCAACGCGGTGGAGGACCTTCCGCGTCTCGTGTGGCACCTGGATCAGCCCTTCGCGGATTCGTCCGCGCTCCCCACGTACTACGTCTCCAAGGCCGCCCGCGAGCAGGTGACGGTGGCCCTGTCCGGCGACGGCGGGGACGAGATCTTCGCGGGCTACGAACGGCGGTACGGTGTCAACCGGATGGAGAGCCGGGTGCGGCCGCTCATCCCGGGGCCCGTGCGCCGCGGCCTGCTGGGACCGCTCGGCCGCGTCTATCCGCGCGCGGATTGGATGCCCCGCCCACTCCGCATGAAGCTCGTGCTGTTGAACCTGAGCCAGTCGCCGGAGCGGGCCTACTTCAACGATCTCTCCATGTTCCGCGACTACGAGAAGCAGGCCATCTGCTCGCCGGAGTTCCTGGAGGAGGCACGCCATCACGATCCCTTCCAGGCCTTCGCGCGCCATTTCGACCGCGTGCGAGAGGCCGACCCGCTCTCCCGCATCCTCTACGTCGACTTCAAGACGTGGCTCCACAACGACATCCTGGTCAAGGTGGATCGGATGAGCATGGCCTCGTCGCTCGAGGTGCGCTCGCCGCTCCTGGATCACAAGGTCATCGAGTTCGCGGCCACCCTGCCCTCCGAGCTCAAGTACAGGGGCGCCGTGTCCAAGTTCCTCCTCAAGCGGCACCTGGCGCCCCGGCTGCCCGTCCTCGACGTGGATCGGCCCAAGCAGGGCTTCTCCATTCCCCTGGGCGCCTGGCTGCGCAGCGACCTGCGGGAGACCGCTCACGATCTCCTCTTCTCCGCCCAGACCGCGCATCGCGGCTACGTGCGGCGCGAGACGGTGTCCGGCCTGTGGGACGAGCATCAGCGAGGCCGCCGCGACCATTCGGGGAAGATCTGGGCTCTGATGGTCCTCGAGCTCTGGCTTCGCGAGTACCTGGTGGGGGCGAGGGCATAATGGACAAGGCGCCCCTTCTCGCCCTTGCCACCAGCCTCGGCCTCGCCGCCTTCGCCCTGCTCCGGCCGCCCCGGCATCTGCGCCAGATCATGTTCGCGGCGGGCATGGTGGCCTTCGCGGTGGAGTCCTTCCTCGTCGACCGGCTCCTGTCCTACGCGATGACGCCGGAGAGCCAGGCCTTTTGGATGCTCGCCCTGCAGACCGCCACCCTGCTCACGCCGATTCCCTGGTGCCTGTTCGCGTTCTTGGCCGGACGCGGTGCGGACGCCGCCGTGCCCCGCAACTGGCGCATTTCCTTTGTCTTCGGCGGGTGCGGTCTCGTCGTGGCCGCCCTTGCCGATCTTGCCTGGCCATTCTTCTCGGAGACGATCGGTGTGCCGGGCTTCCTCTATGCCGAGACTACCCCTGTGGGTCGGATCGGCGTTGCCTTGGAGCTCCTGGCTACCATCGCTGTCCTGTATGGACTCGAGCCCTCGCTGCGCAACACGCGAGGATCGCTCAGGTGGCGGCTCAAGTATCTCGCCCTCGGCCTGGGCGGCATCTTCGCGGTCAGGTTCTATCTCCTCAGCCAGACCCTGCTCTTCCACGCCGTCGACCGCTCCAGCCTTCTCCTCCGGACCACCGCCATCGTGGTCGGCGAGATCTTCGTCGCCGTCGGCCTGCTTCGCTCGGGCGTGCTCCGCACCGACCTCACCGTGTCGCGGCACTTCGTCTACCGGTCCATCGTGGTCGGCCTGTGCGGCGTCTATCTCTTCCTCGCGGGAGCCGCGGGCTGGCTCATGAACGTGCTGGGGATACCTGAAGCGGCCGTCCTCGGCACCCTCGTCGTCTTCGTGGCCGTCATGGGGCTGGCGGCGCTCGCTCTGTCGGAGAGCCTCCGCTGGCGGATCCGCCGGTACATCAGCACGCACTTCTACGCCGACAAGTACGACTACCGTCAGCAGTGGCGCTCGTTCACGGCCGCCCTCACCGCGCGCATCACCCTCGATGGGCTGGCGACGCAGCTCCTGCGCAGCGTCACCGAGACCATCGGGGCGCGGAAGGCCGCCCTCTATCTCGCCGACGACGTCGACGGCGATCTCCGCCTCCACACCGCCCTCAACGCGGGGCCCCTGCCGAAGACCCTCGAGCTGAAGGTCGAGGACTTCCTCGCCCGTCACCAGGCTCCGGAGGCCCGGCGCGTGGCTGATCTTGGCAATGGTCATGCCGGGCAGATCATGGCCGCCGGGCTCATCGTGGCGGTGCCCCTCTGCACGCACGGACGGTTGGTCGGGGTGTTGCTGGTGGGAGCAGAGCGGGCGGAGGCACCTTACACGGAGGAGGACTTCGATCTGCTGACCACCCTCGGCGAGCAGGCGGCGAGCGCCACGGCCACCGTCCAGCTCTCCGAGCGCCTGGCCCAGGCCCGCGCCTTCGAGGGCTTCAACCGGCTATCGTCATTCATCATCCACGACCTCAAAAACTCCGTCTCCGCGCTGTCCATGCTGACCCAGAACGCGCGGAAGCGTTTCGACGAGCCGGCCTTTCGGGTCGACGCCCTGAAGACGCTCACGCGCACGGTGGAGCGGATGCAGAAGCTGGTGGGGCGCCTATCCTCCCGTCAGGCCGCCACGAAGCTCGAGTTCGAGAGCGTGCCCCTGGACGAGCTGGTGCGCGACACCGTCGCCTCCTTGCCCCTGGGGCCGAAGCTCCGCCTGGAGCTCGCCCTCGACGCCGTGCCGTCGGTGCGGGGCGATACCGATGCCATTCAGCGCGTCGTCCAGAACCTGATCACCAACGCCGCGGAAGCCATGGAGGGCGACGGCACGATCACCATCGCGGTGCGAGGGCAGGACGACCAGGTCATGTGCTCGGTGACCGACACCGGCTGCGGCATGAGCCAGGAGTTCATCCGCACGTCGCTCTTCGTCCCCTTCCAGACCACGAAGAAGGGTGGCTGGGGCATCGGGCTCTATCAGGCACGAGAGACCATGACCGCGCATGCCGGGCACATCGACGTCTCGAGCCTCGAAGGCAGGGGCACCACGGTGACCCTGCTCTTCCCGGAGGAGAAGCCGTGAACGTCATCGCGCCGGACAAGGCTGCTCCAGAAATTACCGTCGAGGTAGCCGCTAAGCCGGAGCGCATCGCCGTGGCCGCCCTTGCCCGGCCGGGCAGCCGCTTTGAGTGGCTCGCCCTGGGACTCTCAGTCGCGGCCATGGCCACCCTCTACGTGCCGATCCTGATTGGCCTCATCGGCGACTGGACCGAGTACCCGAGCCTGTCCCATGGATTCGCCGTACCGGTCATCTCGGCGTATCTCCTGTGGAACAGGCGCCACCTGCTCGCGGAGGCCCCCGTCAAGGGCTCCCTCGCAGGCCTTCCCCTCATCGTGGTGGCGCTGGCCATGCTCGTGATCGGCTCGCTCGGCGGGGAATCGTTCGTGGCGAGGCTCTCGCTACCCATCACCCTGCTGGGCGTGGTGCTGTTCCTCATGGGGGAGCGGTTCCTCCGGCAGGCGTGGATGGCCATCGCCTATCTGGCCTTCATGATCCCGCTACCCTACCTGACCCTCAAGGCGCTGACGTATCAGTCGCGCCTCTTCGACGCCGGTCTCACCGCCACCGCGCTTGGCTGGCTTGGGGTGCCCGTGCTCCAGAACGGCGTGATGCTCCAGCTCCCCAACATGACGCTGGAGGTGGCCGACGAGTGCAGCAGCGTGCCCGCCATTGCCGCCCTCCTCGCGCTGGGCGCGGCCTATGCGCAGCTCCAGGCGCGACCGAACTGGATCCGCGCCGCTCTCACCCTTGCTGCGGCGCCGCTCGGCCTTCTCTCGAACATCATCCGGCTCATCCTCACTGCCCTGAGCGCGTACTATCTCGGACCGATCGCACTGAACAACGTGATTCACAAGTTCAACGGGACGTCCGTCTTCCTGGCCACCGTCGTCCTTCTCGTCGTCCTCGACACGTTCCTGACCCGGTTCTGGAAGCGAGGGAGGGCGTGAGGATGGGCCTGCGTCTCGGCACGGTGCTTATCCTCTTCGCGGCCGCCGCATTCCTGCTGCACAGTGCGGCTCCGGTGACGGGAGCGGTGAACCCGGCCTCCGTGTATGCCGTCCCCAGCACGCTCGGCGTGTGGACGGGCTCCGACGGTGCGCCCGAAGACGTGCTGCCCGTCGATTCGAGCGAGAAGATCTCCGTGCGACGGACGTATCACCACGGCGATCAGGTTGCCTGGGTGTCCGTTGCCCTCTTTATGGGACAGGACAATGAGATCCGTCGCGCTTCCGTGAACCGCATCTACCCCCGGCGCGCGGTGAACCGGATCGAGCCCGTCTCGCTCTCCGCTCCGCTCTATGGAGCGGGCACGAGTCCCGTCGCCCTCTCCGGCGTGATCGTCCAGCAGGAGGAGCACCGGCTGCTCGTAGCCTACTGGCACCAGATCGGACGCCGTGTCTTCGGCAACGACTACAGCTTCCGGCTCGCGCTCATGCGCGACATGGTGGTGGACCGGCATGCCGACTCCATGCTCGTCCGCATCGCGATGCCCGCTGGTCCAGAGTCCCAACTGTCCGCCGACCTCGCTGTCGTCGAGCGCCTGGCCGTGGATCTGTACGCCTCGCTCGGGGGAGGACGGTAGATGCATGCGCCCATCCCTACGTCGTTCCGGTCGCATTCCCAACGCCAAGCACGCCCGCACCGGTGGGGCGTTTTGATCGAGCACTCCCGGAGTGCCAGGAGCTGACCATGAGTGATCGTCCCCTGAAGGTTTGCGTCGTCGGTACGGGCCACATCGGCCTGCCTCTGGCTGCCGTCCTCGCCGAGGCGGGCTTCGAGGTGGTCGGATATGACACCAACGACGATTTCGTCTCTCGCGTCAACACCACCGGCATCGCGGATTTCCGCGAGGATGGCCTGGACGAGCTCCTGGCCCGGCATCTCCACACGCGCTTGACCCTGACCTCGACGCCGCCCGTCGGGCAGGACGTCTACATCATCACGGTGGGCACCCCGCTCGAAGTGGGTCAGTCACGGCCCAACCTGGAGCGCATCCGGGTCGCGGCGCAGCGGCTGGCCGTGGGCTTCGGCCCCGATCCCCTCATCATCCTCCGCAGCACGGTGAGCATCGGGACCACGCGGAACATCGTGCTGCCGGAGATTCAGCGCCACACCCAGCGCTTCGGGCTCGCGTTCTGCCCGGAGCGGACCATCGAGGGCAAGGCCATCCCCGAGATGCGCTCCCTGCCCCAGATCGTGGGCGGCTTCGACGAGGCGAGCGCGGAGCGGGCGGAGGCCATCTTCCGTCTGATCACCCCGAAGATCGTGCGCGTCTCCTCCCTCGAGGCGGCGGAGATGATCAAGCTGATCAACAACACCTATCGTGATCTCACCTTCGCCTTCGCCAACGAGGTCGCCCTCATTGCCGAGCGTATGGGGCTCTCCGCCTCCGAGATGATCCACGCCGCCAACGTCGAGTATCCGCGATCCAACGTGGCGCAGCCGGGCTTCGTGGGGGGGCCTTGCCTGGAGAAGGACGCCCTCATCCTCATCGACAGCCTGCGCAAGATGGACTTCAAGCCGCGCGTGATCGAGGAGGCGCGCAAGATCAACCAGGCTCTCCCCGACCACGTGGCCGGGCGCGTGCTGCAGGAGCTGCGGAGCCTCCGTCGCTCCACCATGCGCGCCAAGATCCTCGTCACGGGCTTCGCCTTCAAGGGTCGCCCCGCCACGGAGGACGTGCGGGGGTCGGCCGCCATTCCGCTCATGCAGCGGCTCCAGGCCGCGCGGGTCGATGTGTGGGGGCACGACTTCGTCACGCCGGAAAAGGTCATCGCCGATCTCGGAGCCCACACCTGCTCTCTCGAGGAGGGATTCGAGCAGGCCGACGGCGTCGTCATCATGAACAATCATCCCGGCTACCTGTCGGCCGGCATCCCCGAGCTGGCGCGCCGTCTCCAAACTCCCGCGCTCTTCTTCGACAGCTGGGGCATCTTCTCGCCCACCCAGCTCGGCGGGGTGGCCGGTCTGCGCTACGGCACGCTGGGCGCGCCCTTCCGCGACGCATGAAGATCCTCTTCCTCTGCCACCGGATGCCCTATCCGCCCAAGCGCGGCGGGAAGATCCGTCCCTTCAACATCATCCGCCACCTCGCGCGGAGCCACGAGGTCACGGTGGCCACCCTCGTGCGCTCCGCCCAGGAAGAGGCGGATGCCGAGCAGCTGCGGAGCTACTGCGACGAGCTCTACGTGGGCCGGCTCTCTCCCGTGAGCGCCTGGGCTCGCTTCGTCCTGTACGGGCTCACGGGGCGGCCCGCCACCTTCGGCTACTTCCAGTGCTCCTCGCTCTCGCGCAAGGTGCGCCGCCTCCTGTCCATGCGCGCGTTCGACGCCATCCTCGTCCACTGCTCGTCCATGGGGCCCTACGTGGCCGGACACGAGGGCTGCCGGAAGGTGATGGACTTTGGGGATGCCGACTCCGAGAAGTGGTTCGAGTACGCTCGCTCCTCCTCCCTGCCCCTGTCCTGGGCCTTCTGGCTCGAGGGCCGGCGGGTGCGGCGGGCGGAGCGCCGGCTCGGCACCCGGTTCGACGCGACCTCCGTCAATGCTCCCCGGGAGCGCGAGGTGCTCGCCGGCTACGTCCGCTCCCCGATCTCCGTCATCCCGAACGGGGTGGACCTGGAGTATTTCCAGCCCGGTCGGTCCTCGGGGCTCGGGTACGTGCCGAACCGCATGATCTTCACCGGCAACATGTCGTACCGGCCGAACGTGGAAGCGGCTCACTACTTCGTGAGCGAGATCTTCCCGCGCATCTGCCGGGAAGTACCCAACGCCCAGTTCTATATCGTAGGGATGGATCCCGCCCCTGCCGTGCGCCGGCTCGCCGAGGGCGATCGCATCGTGGTCACGGGAAGGGTGGACGATGTCCGCCCCTACTTCGACTCCGCCGCGGTGGCGGTGGCGCCGCTGCGCGTGGCGCGGGGGCTGCAGAACAAGGTCCTGGAGGCCATGGCCATGCGCGTACCCATCGTGGCGAGCCCGGCGGCGTTCGCCGGGATCAGCGCGGTGGCCGGACGCGATCTCCTCGTGGCCCGGAAGCCGGCGGAATTCAGCCGGGCCGTCGTCTCTCTACTTCGCGATCCCGCCGCCCGCGAGCGCTTCGCCGCGGCCGGCCGTTCCTGTGTCGAAACGAACCACAACTGGAGCCAGCTCCTGGAGCGGCTCGAAGACCTGGTGGCCGGCGGCGATCGACTCGCCGAAGGGTCCACCCGGCCGTCATCCCACTGAAGGGGAGGCAACGAATCATGGAACGTGAACGCTTGCTCATCATCGAAGACGATGAAGACATCAGGCAGCAGCTGACCTACGCGCTGCAGGACGAGTACGAGGTCACGGTGGCCGCCGATCGCACGCGGGCCGCCGCGGCCCTCCAGCAGGCTCCGCCGGAGATCGTTACGCTCGACCTGGGCCTGCCCCCGAGTCCCGACACCGCGGAAGAGGGCCTGCGCGCCCTCGACGACATCCTCGGGTCGACCCCGGACGCCAAGGTCATCATCATCACGGGCAACGGCGACCGCGCCAACGCCATGGCCGCCGTGGAGCGGGGCGCCTTCGACTACCACTTGAAGCCAGTCAACCTGGACGACCTCAGGGTCGTCCTGCGGCGGGCCGCCTATCTCCGCCAGCTGGAGCGGGAGAGCGCGGCGCAGGCGCGACAGCTCGAGGATTCCATCCGCTTCACGGACATCCTGGGCTCGACCCCGAAGATGCGCGACATCTTCTCGGTGATCCAGCGAGTGGCCAAGACGGACGCCACCGTCCTCTGCGAGGGGGAGAGCGGCACGGGCAAGGAGCTGGTGGCCCGGGCCGTGCACGCGCACAGCCCGCGTCACGCCGGGCCCTTCGTGGCCATCAACTGCGGCGCCATCCCGGAGACCCTCCTGGAGAGCGAGCTCTTCGGCCATGAGAAGGGCTCCTTCACGGGCGCCCACGCCCAGCGGAAGGGCAAGGTGGAGATGGCCAACGGCGGCACCCTGTTCCTGGACGAAATCACGGAGATGAGCCTGCCCCTCCAGGTCAAGCTGCTGCGCTTCCTGCAGGAGCGCGAGATCGAGCGGGTGGGCGGGCGCGACGTCATCCCTATCGACGTGCGGGTGGTGGCGGCGAGCAACCAGAGCCTGGAAGAGGCGCTGCGCAGCGGCCGCTTCCGCGAGGACCTGTACTACCGACTCTCCGTGGTCACCATTCACCTTCCCCCGCTGCGCGATCGCGGCGAGGACGTGGTGCTCCTCGCCAACGCCTTCCTGCGTCGCAACTCGCACGCCCTCAAGCGGAAGGCGCGCTTCAGCCCCGAGGCCCTGGAGGCCATCGTGAAGTACCCGTGGCCGGGCAACATCCGCGAGCTGGAGAACAAGGTGCATCGCGCGGTGATCATGGCCAGCGGCCGGGTCATCGGGCCCGCGGATCTCGACCTCAATCCGTCGGCCACCGTGGACGCGCTGCCCACCCTGCGGGAGGCACGCGATCAGAGCGAGCGTCGCCTCATCGTCAACGCGCTGGTGCGGAGCCGCGGCAACATCAGTCGGGCCGCGCGCACCCTCGACATCAGCCGTCCCACGTTCCACGACATGCTGGCCAAGCACAGCATCGACGCGAAGGAATTCAGATAGAGAGCATGCAGGACAACGAAACGCGGTCGGCCAAGAATCGAGCGAAGATCAGGGGATGGCGGCGTGATTCCATAAGAGCAGCCGGAGAGAGACCGTGAAAGTCGCCCAGGCCGCGCGCATCGCGCTTCGAGGAAACCCTCGGCAACGCTACTGGGTGCTGCGGCGACAGATAGCGAATCTGTCCGCCCTGCGGTGGCCAGCCGTACGACCATTCGCACGTGTGTTGTTCCGGGACTGGAGCCGCTTCCTCTTCGGCCTTGTCCGTCCCATCCACGGCCAAACGCGAGAAAGAGCAGAAGCCGCGACGGCCTGGCTGCTGCGAGCGCAGCGCGCCACGAGCGATGACGGCGTTTCTCTCGGGTACTTCCCCTGCCGCGCCTCCACCACGGCTGGTTGGCTTGCCTCGTATCCTGAGACCACGGGCTACATCATCCCTTCCCTCTTGGAATCAGCAGACCAACTAGGCGGCGCGGATGTGCGAAAGAGCGCACTCAAGATGGCCGACTGGGAAATTTCCATCCAGATGCCTTCCGGAGCCGTTCAGGGGGGAATGGTATGTGCCCCCGAAGATCAAGTGGCTGCCGTCTTCAATACAGGGATGGTTCTCCAGGGGTTCTCGGCAGCTTATCGCGCCACAGGTGACGCAAGATTCAAAGAGGCAGGACGGCGGGCAGCCGATTTCCTCGTCGCCGACATGGGCGATGACGGACATTTCCGATCGCACGGAGCTTTTGTTGTCCGGCATTCGATCAAGACGTACAACTGCCTCTGCGGCTGGGCTCTCTGGCAGTTTGCCGAGGACGTGGAGGACGACCGATACGCCAAGATTGCTATACGGGCGGCTGAAGCAGCGGTGGGCCAGCAGCAGCCCAATGGATGGTTCGCCAACAACTGTCTGGTCGACCGCGAGGCACCCATCTCTCATACGATCGGATATACTCTCCAGGGAATTCTCGAAGTCGGGATCCGCGCGGGTCGAGAGGACTTTATAATGGCGGCCAGGCGTGGTATCGCTCCGGTCATCAGTCGCATCACTCCGAACGGGTTCCTCGCCGGTTGTTTCTTTTCCAACTGGGAGCCAGCCGCCTTCTCATCGTGCCTCACCGGTAACGCTCAGCTTGCCGTTGCTTGCTACCGGCTATACGAGGTGACCGGGAACCACGAGTATCGGCAAGCCGCTGACCGCCTGGTCGACTATCTCAAGGCGCTGCAAATTCTGGAGGGACAGGATTCCGGTGTGATCGGCGCAATTGGCGGGTCATTTCCGTTGCTGGGCAGTTACATGACTCTTGGATATCCCAACTGGGCGACAAAGTACTTTCTCGATGCTCTGATGCTTCAAGCTCGGCTGAGCGTCGGGTCCAAAGAGGGAACCGAAGGACCGGGGGGATGAGCAACCGAGGCCTCACCACCCTTCTTCCCAAAGGGGTCAAGGATCAGCTCAAGGGGTGGCGAAAGCGACTACGCTTGGCGTACGTTCGTCGCTGGCGCGCCTTCGGGGCCGAAGAACTCGCAGGAGCCTTCCGCCAACTGGGGATCACGCCGGGCGATATCCTGATGGTGCACAGCAGCTTCGACCGCTTCGCGGGTTTCTCCGGCAAGCCCAGCGACGTGGTACGTGTGCTACAGGAGACCGTCGGCACGCAGGGAACCCTTCTGATGCCAACTCTGCCCTTCACCGGAACTGCCGTGGACTATGTTTCGCGCAGCGCCGTCTTCGATGTGCGCCGCACACCCTCGCAGGTTGGTCTCCTCACCGAGCTCTTCCGCCGATCCCCCGGGGTGATCCGAAGCGTTCACCCCACGCACCCGGTAGCTGCGTGGGGGGCGCAGGCGACCAGGATGCTGGCCGATCATCATCTTGCCCGCACACCATGTGGCGCGGGTTCTCCGTTCGCCCGGCTTCTCGAAGCGGATGGCCGAATTCTCCTCCTCGGAACAGATATACGGTCTGTGACCTTCTTTCACTACATCGAGGAGGTGCTTGAGCCAGGAATGCCCGTCTCCCCTTTCACGAAGGACGATTTCATCTTGCAGAGCTGCGACCAGACAGGCACCATAGTCACGTCGAAGACGCGCCTCTTCGATCCGGCCCTCTCGCGACGTCGCAATCTCCTCAAGCTCGAGCCAGTGGTGAGGAATCGGGGTTCGTGGGCGCAGGTGCGACTAGGCGAGCTGGACGTGATTCTCCTCGAAGCCAGGGACTTGATGGCGGCGGCCAAAAGTCTCGCTGCCCAGGGAGTCTATTGCTATGACCGCTGACACATCGACCCTAGAAGAGGTCCGCCTCGCCTTTCGGGCCGCGCTCGATGCTGGTGATCTGGCCGGGGCTACGCAGAGCGCGCGAGACCTGCTCAGCAAGAGTCAACTCTTGGCGACGGCAAGCTTCATACGTCATGCCGTTGACAAATCCTCTCCAGAGCGACTGCCGCTCACGTCAGTGCGCGTAGCGCTCCTGTCATCATTCTCGATCGAGTTCCTTCACGATGCGCTGATCGCCCTCGGCTTTCTCGAGGGGCTGCGGGTCGAACTCTATCAGGCCGGCTTCGGTCAGTTCCGGCAAGAGATCCTGAACCGCGACAGCGGCCTCTACGCCTTTGCCCCGGACGCAGTTGTTCTGGCCTTAGAGGGCAGGGACCTTGTGCCCGATCTTTATCGACACGACGTAACTGACACCACGGATCTGAATGCGGCGGTAGCCGAAGCCGGGCGCGAGCTCGCGGAGCTTGCACAGGCCTTCCGCGAACGTTCGGCGGCGACCCTTCTCATTCACAACTTCGTCCCGCCCACCTGGCGCCGTCTGGGCATCCTGGATGGACAGGCGGAACGTTCCCAAGCCGATCTCGTGGCTACCCTGAATGCTGATCTCGGCAGCGCATGCAGGGCGTCGCGAGGGATTCATATGGTTGACTACGCAGGGCTCGTGCAGCGCAGAGGCGCCCTTTCCTGGTACGACGATCGTATGACCCTCTACGCTCGGGCTCCCGTCGCCCGAGGCGCACTTCCGGAACTTGCCCGCGAGTACGTGAAGTTCCTCCGCGCGCTTACGGGCAAAGCCAAGAAGTGTCTCGTCCTTGATCTGGACAACACCCTCTGGGGCGGGGTCGTCGGTGAAGAGGGCCCCCAGGGAATCGCCCTGGGACCCGAGTATCCTGGGAATGCCTTTATCGACTTTCAACGTGCCGTACGGGGCCTCCGCCAGCGGGGCGTCATCCTCGCCATCGCGAGCAAAAACAATCCAGGCGATGTCGACGAGGTTTTTGCTTCGAACGGCCAGATGGTTCTTCGAAGGCAAGATTTTTCTGTCGTTCGGGTCGGCTGGAATGCCAAGAGCCAATCGGTCTCGGAGATTGCCGCTCATCTCAACATTGCGCTGGATCACATCGTATATGTGGACGACAATCCGGCTGAATGTGATGAGGTCGCCCATGCCCTTCCGGCCGTGACGGTGCTGTCTTTACCCGCACAGCCCGAGCACTTCGTCCGCACTCTGCTCGAGCCGGGCTACTTCGACTCGCTCAGCATGTCTACCGAGGACGTGCGTCGGGCCGAGCTCTATGAACAGCGCGACCAAGCTGAGGAGCTCCGCGCGCAAAGCGAGTCGCTCGAGGATTTTTACCGCCGGCTCGAGATGGAAGTGACGTTCGCCCCTGTGGACAATACTTCGGTCGCCCGCGCCGCCCAGTTGACCCAGAAGACCAATCAGTTCAATGTCACGACCATTCGATACACGGAGGCTGAGGTACTCGAGCGCTGCGCCGATCCTGACACCCTGGTCAAGACCGTGCGGGTGCGAGACCGCTTCGGCGACAACGGCATAGTGGGCGTCATGATGGCGCGCGCCTCGGGGAGCGACGTGGAGATCGACACGCTCCTCCTGAGCTGCCGGGTCATCGGGCGGACCGTGGAAACAGCCATGCTCGCCCACGTCAGCGAGTACGCCACCCAGCGAGGCGCCCAACGCATTCGTGGGCGCATCGTGCCCACCGCCAAAAACGCTCCGGTGCGCGATCTCTACGAGAGACATGGATTCCAGTCCGATCCAAGCGACGGTGCCGGGCAGATTCCATGGAGTCTCGACCTCTCGACCGGCGGAATCCAGTACCCGGAATGGATGAAGATAGTCTCGGAGGCAGGGTAGGCCCATGGAACAGAAGGTGAAGCAAATCATGGCGGACGTACTCGACCTTGATCCGAAGGCCATCGACGGCCACACCGCCATGGACTCGATCGAGTCGTGGGACTCCCTAACTCACATCAAGCTCTGCCTGAACCTCGAGCAGGATTTCCAGATCGCCTTCACGGTGGCAGAGATAGAGGCCATGCTTTCCTATGCCGACATCCTGCGGGTCCTGCGCGAGAAGCTCTAGCAGGAAACTGAATCTGTTTAGCCAGGTGCTGCCGGCCTCACGACGTTCGTGCGCTCCTTTGGTGCGAAGCGACAAGCATCGTGCGCGATCCACTTTCTCATCTCCAGACAGTAACGTCGTGCTCGATTCTCGCGTCTAGTGACGTACGATCTTGATTCTGTCATGACGATTTCTGCCGATCTCCTCAAGGCGTGAGTTCAGGCTGGGTCACACCGCCCGAGAAGGGCCTCGAAGTGTCCGGCGAGCACGCCCGCCAAGCGCTCGCGGCTATATTGCTCCAGCGTGGCGGACGTGGCGGTCAACCGATCGAGATCGCCGCTTGTCCACGCCCGATAGGCGTTGGCGATGGCCCCGCAGAGGCTGTCCATGTCCGCCGGATCCACCACCCATCCTCCCCCAGTGTCGCTCAATACTTCGGCGGTGGCTCCAGGCGGCGCAAGGGCCAGCACGGGGCGCCGCGCTCTGAGGTATTCAAACAACTTGGCAGGGACGAGATCGACGGTGTCCTTCGAAGCTTGGAGCAGCAGGAGCATGCTGGCTCGACCCAGCTCCGCCAGCGATGCCCGATAGGACACCCGAGGAAGGAACTCGACGCTCGAGATCAGCCCGGCACCCTTGACCGCCTCCTTCATTTCCGCCGACTCACCGAACGGGCCACCGCCTAGGAAGCGAAAGCGGATTCGTGACGGATCCACCAGTCCCGTCTGGGCCACTCGATGCACCGCCTCGAACACTGGCCGTGGGTCACGAAAGCTTGCACTAAGGCTCCCGGCGTGCACGATCAGTAACTCGTCGGGAGAAGACGTCGATGGTCCAAGCGCGCTCGAGAAATCCGCCTCGTCGTAGCCGTTAGGGATGGCGATGAGCTTCTCCGGCGGCTTCCCCGGATACCGAGCTGCGAGCCTGTTCCGGAGGCGCGTTGTGCTCGCCACGATGAGATCGGCACGTCGGGCGACGAGGCGCTCCAGCCTTCGTGCGGCGAAATGGCCGAGGCGGGTTGTGCCCGGCTCGGGGGGCTCTTCGTACCATGGATCACGGAAGTCTGCGACCCAACGAAGCGCGCGTCCAGCAAGGCTACGGGCGATAAGGTGGGCAGTCGCATGAGGACTGGTCGAATAGACCACGTCGACCGGATCCTCCCCGAGCACCTTCCGGCCTGCCGCCACCGCCCACGGCCACCACCCGGACCAGCGATCGGGAATGGCGAAGAAGGAAGGGTAGCTCCCTCGGATGGCCAGATGCTTCTTGACATCGATGAATCGGGTTCGGATGACACGTACTTCCGGCGGAATCTGGTCTTCGAGTTTGGGATCCGTCACCTGGTAGGCTTCCCGATTGAGCGTCAGCACTGTAACGCGCCATCCAAACCGTCCGAGATAGCGCGTGTACTTTAACGTCCGCAGCACCCCGCTGCTGCTGCTCTCAGGGGGATAGTGGTACGCCACGAACAGAGCGTGCCTCATTGGTGGGTCCGCCCTGATCAGAACTGCGTGGACATTGTGAATGCCGCATCGTGGCATCTCACTGCTTGTCTTTCACGATGCGACGGTGGAAAATAAACGTGTATGCGATCCTCATTTGGCTTGGCGATCACACTGGTCAATCTCCTCGGCCTCGTGATGGCAACGACCCTCGTTCATGCTCAGGACGATACGCAACCAAGCAAGGAGCCCGCGGTCTTCAAGGCTCAACTTCTCCAATTTACTCAACTTACCAGAAGAAATCTGCGTGATATTCAAGCGCTCTCATCCGATGACTCTACGCCTATCGATCCCGCGTTGCGAGGTAATGCTCACCGCGCCTACGCATTAATCCGTGCTGCGCAATGGGGCATGGGCGTGGCAATACAGCAGCAAACCTACAAGGACCCTATGCTCGTCCTAGCACAAAAGCGAGCAGAGCAGGCTTGGAATCTGGCAAGATATCCCGTGGACAATACGAACGTGCCTCGCGCTGAATACATTAGCCAGTCCGTGCAGAACCTCACTCAAGCTCTACGACTCGTCCAACAGGCCTTGGTGATACTTCCGTAGGTCCCACGAAATTGTATCGCCCTGCCCACGGTCCGAGCGCATGCTTCCCGTGACTCCTCCAACCACCCTCTGATCTGAGGTACGAACTCCTCCAGGCTCGCCAGTGCGGTGAAAATGTGGTCGGCGTTCTACACGACCCGGTACTGTACGCTCTTCAGGGAGGTCAGCGCGGACACGTTACCCTCGAGATCATTTCCATCCGCCCACCGCGAAAGTTCTCGTTGCCGCGGGCTCCGAGCTCGACCAGGGCATTCGGGGCCACGGATTCGAAGGCAAAACACGTAGTCGGGTCGTCCCTAGAGTTGCCGGATCAGGCTTAAGAACTTCTGCTGAATCGCCTCGGGGGCCGCGTTCAGGGAGTCGTGCACGTTGAGGCAGGTCTCCCCGCCCCTTCCGCACTCGATGACCTTGATCGTGATGGCCGTGCGACACGTACACGTAATCGACGCGTCGATCGCGCACCGCCTCGACATGGGGCATCGGGTGCGGCCACCACTGTGCTCCGAAGCAGGGCCCGTTCCACCACGGGTCCGAGACGATGCTCAGCCCGTTGGCCTCGATCAGGAGGCTGGCGTGCCCGATGAACGTGATCCGCATCTCCTCGCCCCCTTCAGGGTGTGCGCACGACTTCCTCGACTATAGTCACGATCTCCCGTCCTCCCAAGCTTCGCGAGGCGGCAGGCGAGGGAAATGTTCAGTCTCGCCTCGGGCCCATGCTAGGTTGGACGGAGATTCCTTCCATCACGTTCCTGGAGATCGCGCCATAGCCTTCCCCCTCACCGCTCGCCTCCCCGGTGTCATCCGGCGAGGTCTGCATACTCGTTACCCCCGCGTCATGACGAGGGTGTGGATGACGCTGCTGACGGTCCTGCTCGTCGGATGCGCGGGACCGTCGAGCTCGCTTCCCGGACGCTACTATCGTCTGATGGAAGCCGGGATGCCGCCCGTCGAGCAACGACTCGAGACGGCCGAGCCGAGCGCCGGTCTGGCGGAACTGGAGGCCGCGCCGCCCCTGAAGGATTTCCCGTCGGCCATTCTCGCGGCGGCCGTCCTCTACACCTCGAGTCATCCCGCCAACACCTCGCGAGGCGATCCGCGCTGGCTCGGACTGGCCCTACGAATCGGCGACCTCCTCGCCGCGGACAGCGCGCAGGGACCTCCCCGGGCGCGCATCGACCATCGCGAGATCTACCTCTGGCTCGAGAGCTACCGCCTCCTCGTCAACCAGCTCGGCGAGGAGCGGCGCGCCCGGTGGCGCGCGGAGATCGAGCGCAACGTGGGCGCCCTCGCTGTCGCCGTAGCAGGCCGCGAGCACTTCCCGCGCTATCAATCGCCCTTCATCCGCACCTCCACCAACCATTACGCGCTCTGGGCTTCCACGGTGTACCTGGCGGGCATCGTCTTCGGCAACCGCGAGTGGGAGGAGCGGGGCGGTCGGGTGATGCGGCGATTCGCGGCCGAGGAGCAGACGCCGGACGGGTACTGGGGCGAGCATAGCGACGCTGGGCCCACCACCGGCTACGACTACCTCACCTTCACCGGGGTCGCCCTCTATGCGGAGCACAGCGCCGATCCCGCCGCGGTGGAGGCCCTCCGGCGAGGCACGGAGTTCCACACGCATTTCACCTGGCCGAACGGCACGCCGGTGGAGGTGATCAACGATCGCAACCGGCGCTGGGGCGTCGATCCGTGGGGCCACTTCGGCTTCTCGCGCTTTCCCGACGGGCGCCGATACGCGGAGTTCCTCACCGCCTTCTTCCCGGAAGGCCGCGGCGGGCTCGAGATGCTGGGGCGGATCGCCCAGAACGCCCTCTATTTCCACGAGGGCCCGACCGCACCCATTCCCCAGGACAAGCCGCAGTTCTCCTATCGCATGCGGGTGCCCGCGGGCATCCGCAAGCGGGAGCCCTGGACCATCGCGCTATCCGGCCTTACCAGCACGCAGCCGGTAGCCAACCAGTTCTTCCTCGACCGGCAGTGTCATCTGAGCATCTTCCATGAGAAGCTAGGGCTGATCGTGAGTGGCGCCAACTCGAAGCGCCAGCCCGAGCTGGCCACCTTCAGGGAGACGGTGAGAGGGCGAGCAAGTCACTTGCCGATCAGCACCGCGCTCAGAATGGAACCCGGTCTTGATCGCCTCTCCCTCGCCTACAACACCTTCTTCGCCGACCTCGAGGTGCCGGAGCCCTCACGCCAGCAGGTCGCCTTCCGTTTCGCCGTCACGGAGATGGGGCAGGTGGAGGAGGCGCAGCTGGCGATTCAGCTCGTGCTCCGGCCGGGGGAGCTGCTCGAGACGGGCAAGACGAAGGTCATGCTCGGGCCCGATCGCGTGGAGCTGGGGCCCGACGAGGTCGCCGGCCTCATCCGGCATCGGGGCTGGAGTCTCCGGGTCGACTCGCCGGCTCGGCTCGTCTGGCCTGTCTTCACTTACAGCCCGTACGCGAATGCCCCCGAGACGTCATTGGGTTTCGCCGTGGGCGTGCTGACGATGCCCATCCGACCCCAGGAGGTTGGTGGGCGATTCCGCAAGCAGGATATCCGGTTCGTGCTCGAGACGGCACAATAGTCATGGTTCTGGCACACGTCTTGCTGCCGTTTCGGGAGGTGCGTGACCCGAGGCCGGGGGAGGCCTGTGCAGATGTGCCGTCGAACGGCGATGGTTGCCCGGAGGCCCGTCAAGATGACCGCCCGTGATGCATCGAACCGCCTCAAGGTGCTCTTCTTCTCCCAGCCGTTCGTGTATCCCGCCGACACGGGCGGCAAGATTCGCACAAGCCAGACCCTCCGCCATCTGCGCGACGTCTTCGACATCACGCTGGTGAGCAATGTCGATCCGAAGTCCGACCTGCCGCATCTCCATCAGATGGATCCGCTGTGCCACGATTTCCATCCCGTGCCCCGCTCGACGGTGACCAAGTACTCCCTGGCCTTCTACCTGAAGGTGCTCGCCTACTCGCTGTCGCGCTATCCCGTGACCGTGCTCGGCGACTATTCGCAGCACACGGTGGCCAAGCTTCGCGAGCTCCTCACCACGCGTCGCTACGACCTCGTGATCTGCGATTTCCTCGGGCCCACCCTCAACCTGCGCGCCTTGCCCACCCCGCGCACCCTGCTCTTCCAGCACAACGTGGAGTCCATGATCTGGGAGCGTTACTACCGCACCTGCCAGTACCCGCTCCTCCGGCTGTTCTGGTATCTGCAGTGGCGCAAGGTGCAGCGCTACGAGAGACAGGCGTGCGCTCGCTTCGACGGCATCGTGGCCGTGTCCGAGCTCGACAAGCAGGTGCTCGAGCGCGACTACGGGGCGCGCAACGTGCACGCCGTGCCGACAGGGGTGGATACGGACTTCTTCCGCCCTCACCCCGAGCCGCCCGAGGAGAACAACCTCGTGTTCCTGGGGGCCATGGACTGGCGTCCCAACGAGGACGGCATCCTCTTCTTCGCGGACGAGGTGCTGCCCCGGCTTCGCAAGCTCGTGCCCACCGCCCACATCACGGTGGTGGGACGCAACCCTTCCCCCAAGCTCCTCAAGCGCACCCAAGTGCATCCGGAGATCCGCGTGGTGGGTCGCGTGGAGGACGTGCGGCCACACGTGGCCCGGGGCGCCCTCTTCGTCATCCCCCTCCGCATCGGCGGCGGCACGCGCATCAAGGCCTACGAGGCCATGGCCATGGGCAAGGCGGTGGTGTCGACCCGAATCGGGGTGGAGGGCCTGCCCGTCCGGGACGGCGACAACGTGGTCCTCGCCGACCAGCCGGAGGACTTCGCGAACGCGGTGGCCCGCCTCCTCAAGGACCGCGCGGAGCGCGATCGGATCGGGCACAACGCGCGCGCCTACGTCGAGAACTACGTGAGCTGGCGCCGCGCCGCCTCGGCCTTCGCGGACATCTGCACGGGGGTGGCCCGTGCCTAGCGCGAGCGCTGCCGTCAAGGCGGCCGCCCTCCGGTTCATGCCGGACGGCATGATCCAGCTCCTCAAGCGCGTCCGCTACGTCAACACCGTGCGCTCCTTCTGGTCGCCGGAGGCGGACGTCATGGTCGCCCTCGTGGACCAGGGCGACTATGTCCTCGATATCGGCGCCTATGCGGGCTGGTACACCCGTGTCCTGTCCGAGGCGGTGGGGCCGGAGGGCCGGGTGCACAGCTTCGAGCCCGTCCCCACGACGTTTGCCCTCCTGAGCCATTGCACGCGTCGGCTGCGGCTGCGCAACGTTGTCCTCCACAACTGCGCGGCCTCTCGCGGCAACGGCACCGCGGTCATGACCGTCCCGCACTATCCGACAGGGGGCGAGAACTACCATCAGGCGACCCTGGTGGCGGGAGGCACAGGGGGCACCGATCGCCTGCGCCACTTCTCTGTCGAGCTGCGCACGGTGGACTCGGTGCTGAGCAAG
The DNA here is from genome assembly GCA_046723845.1 of Candidatus Methylomirabilota bacterium. Lineage (GTDB taxonomy): Bacteria > Methylomirabilota > Methylomirabilia > Rokubacteriales > CSP1-6 > AR37. Next base: position 24,729 of record JBKOVG010000200.1, read on the forward strand.
CCGGCGCGGCCGATCACGTTCATCAAGTGCGACGTCGAGGGGCACGAGGCGGAAGCCCTGGAGGGCGCGGCGGGCACCATCGAGCGCGACCGGCCCGCCCTCTGCGTCGAAGTCACGGGAGACCCGGACGCGGCCGGCTCGTCCAGCCATCGGATCGTCTCCTGCCTGGGTGGCTGGGGCTATGAGCCTTTCTGGCTCGACGCGGGCCGCCTCGTCCGTCGCCGCGCGGGCGACCGCTCCGTGAACTACTTCTTCCTGACTGACGCCCACCGGACCCGGCTCGCCGCTCGCGGTCTCCTGGCCGCCTGATCGCTCATCTCGCGGGCCGGCCCGAAATCTCGTCCTTGACCTGGGCCACGATCCGCCGGCGGTCATAGCGACGCGCCACCGCCTCGCGCGCGGCACGTCCCAGCGCCTCCCGCCGGGACGGATCCCCCAGCAGCTCGATGCACGCATCGGCAAAGGCGGGGGCCCCGTCGCGCAGGGCGATCTCGACGCCGTCGCGGAGCTTCAGCCCCTCCGCGCCGACGACGGTGGAAACGACCGCCTTGCCGTGGGCGGCGGCCTCGAGAATCTTGATCCGGGTGCCGCCGCCGGACAGGATGGGACAGCAGACGATGGCCGCCCGCCGATAGAGCAGCTCCAAGTCCGGCACGAAGCCCGTGAACTCCACTCCGGCCGGACGCTGCGCAAAGCTCGGGATCCGCTCCGGCTTGTTGCCCGCCACGATGAGGCGAGCGTCGGGGCAGGCCTCCCGCACGAGGGGCCAGACGTCCTTCACGAGAAAGTCGGCGGCGATGATGTTGGGACCGTAGGCGTAGGTGGCCACGAGGAGGAGTGCTCGCGAGCCGGGCTCCGTGCCGTACTCGGCGGGAAGGCTCACCGCGTTGGGAAGTGTGACCACGCCACGGAGCCTCCAGCGCGTGGCGAGATAGTCGCGATCGAGATCGGAGCACACGAAGGACTTGCGGGCGAGCTTGATCGCGTGCCGCTCTCCGGACAAGAGGGCGGGCAGCTGCAGGTAGTACAGGTACTTCCCGGGCCAGAAGGGTGGCAGTCTGAGCTGGCGCACCACCTTCACATGGTCGATGTCGTCGAGGTCGAGGTAGATCGGAGGCAGAGGACGACGGGTGAGGAGGGCGGGACACATGGCGTCGAGCCGGTGAACGAAGATCGCTTCGGGGCGTGCGTCCAAGGCGGTCTCGAAGGCGGCGACCTGGGCAGGGCCGGCCGTCCCCGCGTAGAGCGACTGGGCGAAGAAGCTCGTAGCGGGGCGGAGATAGTGATTGAGGAATCCCCGGGGATCGTCCGGCGTGGCGACGGGACACAAGGTCACCGTGGCCTCGATGCCCCAGAACGACCGCATGTCGGCCTCTGCCTGCTGCATCGCCGCGGGCGAGGCGTCGACACCTTCCTCGACATAGAAGAGCATCTCGAGGGCATCGGCCATTTCCTGGAGCGCGTCCAGGAAGACCCGCATGCGGATGTACACACCGTGAACGGATCGCACGATGTCCTGAGGAAACTGCCGGGACACGAACAGGATGCGTTTCACGCGTGGGCTCCCCGGAAACCTGCGGATGTCGGAGCCGGCATGGCTCCTCGCTCGATTGTAGAAGACTCGGAGGCTCCCGCCATCCGATAAACGCCTCCACGGGCGGGATCCTCGGCAGGGATTTGTTGCCGAGCCGGACCGGCGTGTGAAATCCTAGCCTCGAGATCGCGACGCCGAGCGCGGCATGGGGCTCGCCGACGGCGGTCTCCACTACCATGCGATCCCTGCTCATCAGCACGTACTACCCGCCGGAGCACGGCGGCATCTCGCACTACATGGCGAGCGTGGCCAGGGCGCTCGGGCCCGCGCGCGTGTCGTGTCTCACCAACGTGCCGGGAGGCCCCGGCGCCGATGAAGCCGACAGCGTTCACGTCTACCGCCGGCCGCGCGCCTTCGCCACCTCGAAGCTGACCCAGGCCCTGGCCGTGGCGACGACCGTCGGCGAGATCATGCTCCGGGAGCGGCCGCAGGCCGTTCAGCTCGCCACCACCACCAGCGAGGGCTACTTCGGTCTCTGGCTGCGGCGCTGGCTGGGCCTTCCTTTCGTGATCTACGCGCACGGCAACGAGGTGCTGCAGGCCATGAAAACCTCGTGGCCAGTCGCTCGCCAGGCCCTGGTGAGCGCGGATCGCGTCCTCGCCAACAGTCGATTCACCGCCGGGCTCGTGGAGAGAGCGGGCGTAGTTCCCGAGCGTATCGTCGTCGTGCATCCAGGCTGCGATGCGGAGACCTTCCGTCCGGCCGACCCAGACGAGGGCCTGCGGCGGCGTCTCCTCGGCGCCCGACCGCGGGGCCCGATCCTCCTGTCGGTGGGCGGTCTCGTACCCCGCAAGGGTCACGACATGGTCATCCGCGCCCTCCCCACCCTCCTGAAGCAGCACCCCACCCTCGTGTACCTCGTGGTGGGCGAGGGACGTCACCGAGTGCCCCTCGAAGCCCTGATCCGCGACGTCGGCGTCGGTGACCACGTCATCCTCACCGGCGAGGTCAGCGACGTGCCCCTCGAGCAGGTGTACGCCCTGTGCAACGTGTTCATCATGGCCAGCCGCGAGCAGCTCGACCTGTGCGACCTCGAGGGATTCGGCATGGTCTTCCTGGAAGCCAACGCCTGCGGCAAGGCCGTGATCGGCGGCCGCTCGGGAGGCATCGCTGAGGCCGTGCTCGACGGCGAGACGGGTCTTCTCGTTGACCCTCACGCTCCCGAGGCGATTGCCGCCGCGGTCGATCGGCTGCTGTCCGATCCCGCCCTGGCGGCGCACATGGGAGCGCAGGGCCGGGCGCGGATCCTGAGAGACCTGACCTGGGACCGCGTGGCCGACCAGGTCGAGGCCACGCTCGCCGAGCTCGCCACGAGACGCTAACCGTGAGAGATCGGCGGAGCTGATCCGGGTCGACTGATCGAGCCCACCACGCGCTCGAACAGGGCGAGCTGCCCGCGCGTGGTCTCATCCCAGCTGAATTGCTCCGCGTGACGACGAGTCTCCGCTCTCTCCGGCGGGTTCTTCAGGAGTCCACGGATCGCATCCGCCAGCGCGGCAACGGTCCGAGGCTCGAACAGGACGCCGGCCGCTCTCGAGGTCACCACCTCGGGCGTGCCGCCCACCCGGGCCGCGACCACCGGCGTGCCGCAGGCCATGGCCTCCAGGAGCACGTTCGGCCAGCCCTCCCGGCTCGAGGCGAGAACGAGTGCGTCCGCGGCGGAGTAGCAGCGTGGGAGCTCGGATTGCGGCAACTGGCCGAGGAAGCGCACGCGGTCTCCGACGCCCGTCCCACGGACCAGCGCCTCCAGACGCTCGCGGTCGGGCCCTTCGCCGACGAGGCACAGCATGGTGTCCGGGAGAGCGCCCAGGCTCTGGATGACGAGATCGTTCCCCTTGAGCTTGACCAGGTTGCCCACCGAGAGGAGGAGGCGCCTCGTGACACCGAGCCGCGACCGCTCCGCGTCACGATCGAGAGGGCGGAAGGCGTGCGCGTCCACCCCGTTTCGCAGGACGGAGACTTTCTGTGGATCGACCCCGAGCCGCTCGGTCGCGCCCTTCAGCGCCTGGCTCACCGTGACCACCGCGGCGGCCCGGCGCGCCGCCCACACGATGAGCCGGCGGGGAATCACATGCCGCGCGATCAGATTGATGTCGCTGCCGCGGGCCGTGATGACGACGGGGCGACCGAAGCGGCGGCCGAGCAGGACCGCCGCCACTCCGGCGGGATAGAAGTAGTGCGCATCGATGGCCTCGAAGTCATGGCCCCCGTCCCGGATCTCCCGGAGGGCGCGCGCCGAGGCGGCGGCGAGGAGGAACGGCGCCGTGCTCATGCCCACCTTCGGCACCAGGGGGAAGCGAGGATGGCGCACGTCGATGCCGTGCAGAGTCTCCCGGCGGGGCGTACGCGCCATGGTGCCGTAGCGACCGAGTCCCTCGCCGGCCGCTGGGAACCACGGCACCGGCGCCACCACCACCGACTGGACGGCGCCGCTGGCGAGGAGGTGCCGCAGCCGCGTCTCGACGAAGATCCCGTGACCAGGCCGCGCCGCGCTCGGATAGAGCGTCGCGAAGGTGAGGAGCTTCATCGGTCGGCCGACGAGCCGCGCCGCCCGAGCGCGCGATCGTAGACCTCGAGGTAGCTGCGCACCATGGCGGGAAGGCTGAAGCGTGCCTCGGCGAGGGCACGGCCCGCGCGGCCGTGCTGCGCGCGCTTCGTCGCGTCGTCGGCATAGATCTCGATGGCGGCGGCCATGGCCGGCGGATCGTCGGCTGGCACGAGGAGAGCCGTGCGCCCCTCGTCGACGAGCTCCGGATTCCCCCCGACGCGCGTGGCGACGATGGGCAGCCCGGTGGCCATCGCCTCGAGGATGGTGTTGGAGATGCCTTCGGCGAGCGAGGGGAGCACGAAGACGTCGAAGCCCTGCATGAGCCGGGCCACGTCGGCCCGCTCGCCGGGCAGCCAGGCGAGATCGCGGAATCCCGCCTGGCCGAGGATCTCCAGGCACGGCTGTCGCAGGGCCCCGGCGCCAATGATGGCGAGGCGAAGGCGCGAGCGGAGATCCGGACGACGCTCCAGCAAGCACACGAAGGCACGCACCAGTGTCACCTGGTCCTTCACCGCTTGCAGCCGTCCCACCGTGCCCACGACCACGCGGTCGGCGGCGGCGAAACCTTCCACGAGCAGGTCGGCGCGGCGCGGCTGCGCGGGACGAAAGATCTCCGTGTCCACCCCGTTGTAGATCTGGGTCACCCTCGGCCGCGCCACGCCGATCTTGCCCAGCAGGTACGTTTCGAGATCGCGTGACAGCGCGATGTACTCGTGCACGAAGGGTCGAATCATCCGCCGCACGCGCTGGTACTTCACGTTGTTCCCGTCGAGGTCGAGCATGTCGCGCCCGTGCTCGCCGTGAATGCGCACGGGCACTCCCGCCAGCGTAGCGGGGAGCTGAGTGACGAGGGTGGTGAGATTGCGCGTGTGGACGATCTGGGGGCGGAGGCGCCGCAGGAGCCGCCAGACCTTGACATAGAAGCCCGGGACCTTGCCGGGCGGCTTGTGGAGGGCGTAGCACTCGACGTCGGGGCGACGGATGCGCAGCCGGAAGTCCGAGTAGTCCGTGATGCAGACGATGGCGTGGCGGTAGCGCTCCGCCGGCATGTGATTGATGAGGTTGACGAGGCCGTTCTCCACTCCGCCCGTCTTGAGGCCGTAGATGACGTGCGCAATCAGGGGAGCGGTCCGGGCCGCGCTCGTGACACCAACGGTCGCGGGCTCGACGGACGACATCGAGGGGCAGTGTACTATGGCCAGCCGCCGCCTCTGTTCTCTTGGCGCGAACGAAGGTCGTGGCCTAGTATGGGAAGGAGATGCCACCGATGAGCACCCACCGTCTCTCCCTCCTACGATGGCCCGGCCCGGCCCTGGCCGTGCTCACCGGACTGGCCATCCTCGGCCTGGCCGTCCCCGGCGTGGCGCAGCGCTTCGAGTACGTCATCAGCTTCGACAACGTCGCCGTGGAAGGACCGGGCACGTCCCCCGACACCCCTGAGCTCGCCCATCGCGAGGTGATCGGGCTCGATGTGGTCGTCGCGCAGGGTCATGCGGCGCTGGCGGGCGGCGTGCCCCCCAAGCTCACCGTGCGGTCTCCGGGCTCTCTCCTCCCCTTCGAGCCGGGCCAGGGCACGGGGAATGCGAGCTTCCGGCAGGAAGGATTCCTCGTGGAGTCCTTCTGGGGCAATAAGATCGCCTCGCGTGAGGGATCATTCAAGCCTTCGCACTTCCACCCGGCTGATCTCTCCACCGGCTTCGAGGCACAGCACTTCGCAGGGGTCAACGATCTGCACGGGATCTTCATCCGGTCGCTCGACGGCAAGCTCTTCGGCCTGAAGAGCCTGCGCTATCGAGTCACCCGCAACCGCCAGATTCCCCGCAAGCCCCTGAGCATCGAAGGCTTCAGCACCTTCGACGTGCAGGTGCTCATCGCGCGCTCTTTCGACCCCCGCGATCGGATCCGGCCCCAGTTCAGGACCTTTCCCGTCGGACTCCCCCTCGGCAACGAGGCCAATCTCCCCTGGATGACCCTCCGCGTCTCCGGGTTCGAGCTGGTGGACCGCCTGTACATCGCGAGCACGGCCAGCGTGGACTTCGACGACATTGTGTTGACCAGACGCGAGCCGCCCGTCGTGCCGGAGACGCCAGAGAAGGACCAATAGGGCCGGAGCGGCCGACGGCCACCCGGCGCCTCCACCTCACCCCGCCATGGTCACGATCACCCGCCCGTTGGTTGAGAGGCTGAGGGGGGCGTGCTAAAGGTTTTCATCTAATTTAAGGTTCATCCTCTGATTCTGTCCGAGCCTGTGAACATCGCCGACGCCTTCCGCGAAATGACTAAGAATGGTGACCGGGCTCTCCTAGTATTTCCGTCGGGGTTTGAAGTTGTGCACAGACGGGAAATCCTCGATCTCGCGGCTAGGCATCGGCTCGCCGCGATCTATCCCCACCAAGGCCCTGTACAGGCAGGTGGCCTCATGTTATGGTGTGAGCTGTTCGACGGTTTATCGCCGCGCTGCGGAGTACATCGACAAGATACTCAGAGGGGCCAAGCCAGGAGACCTTCCCATCGAGCAGCCCACCAAGATTGAGCTGGTCATCAACCTCGAGACCGCCAAGGCCCTCGGCTTGACCATTCCACCGTCGCTGCTGGGGCGGGCGGATGAGGTGATTCGGTAGTGGATCGACGGACGTTCCTCGTCGGTACGGGGACGGTGGTCCTCGCCCCGCCGCTCGCCGCCGAGGCGTAGGAGGCCGGGAAAGTGTCGCAATAGCCAGACCCGGCGTCGGCCGTCACCGACGGCGGTGACAAATCTCGGCGCAACGGCTGACTCTTATCGGCGTGAGTCGAGCGCATATCCGGGCGCGTCACGCGATCCTCTCAGGAATCCAAGACATTCAGGGCGCTCTCATTTGGCATGAGGACTGCTCCTGGAATGATTCGGAATGCAAGCCTTGAACATGCGCAGCGACGCCGTCGCGTTCGACCTTGAGACTCGGTTGCTGAATGTCGTGCAGCGGGTCGTGCTTCCGGGCTAATGCCATCTCGCCGCACCCGCTCTGAAGGCACGCCTCGGCTCATCGCCTTCTACCTTCCCCAGTTCCACCCCATTCCGGAAAACGACGAGTGGTGGGGGCAGGGCTTCACCGAGTGGACCAATGTCGCGAAGGCCGTGCCGATGTTTCCTGGTCATTACCAGCCGCACATTCCGGCCGACCTTGGTTTCTACGATCTCCGTCTGCCCGAGACGCGTGCAGCCCAGGCCGAGATGGCTCAGTCCTACGGCATCGAGGCGTTCTGCTACTGGCACTACTGGTTCGCGGGACGACGGGTCCTCGAGCGCCCCTTCAACGAGGTGCTCAAGTCGGGTGAGCCAAAATTTCCCTTCTGCCTCGGATGGGCCAATCAGACGTGGTCAGGGATCTGGCACGGTAATCCTAACCGGATCCTGATCGAGCAGACCTATCCCGGCGACGCCGACTGCGAGGCGCATTTCCGTGCGGTGGTCGATGCCTTCGGCGACGACCGCTACGTGCGCGTCGACGGCAAGCCGCTCTTCTACATCTATCGCCCCATGGCCATACCGGACACGCGCCGCTTCATGGATCTGTGGCGCACCCTCGCGCATCGGGCCGGCTTCCCGGGCCTGTACCTGGTGGCGGAAGGTGGCAGCGAATGGAATCACACCGAGCACGGGATCGACGCCTCCGTCACCGTGAACCTTCCCTCGCTCCACGGCTGGCAGCCCTGGTGGCATCCCGTGCGTCGGGCCCACTGGGAGTGGTGGAAGCGCAGCGGTCGGCCCACCATCATCCCCTACGAGGAGGCGGAGGTCCAGGTGGCGCCGCCGCGTCGTCCGGGCATCAGGAGCCATCCCTGCCTCCTGCCCAATTGGGACAACTCGCCGAGGAGCGGGCGGAACGGACTGGTCCTCCACAAGTCGACCCCCGAGCTCTTCCGCCGGCAGCTCCGTCGCTGCATCGCCATGACAGCCGACGCCCGAGCCGAGGAGCGCCTCCTGTTCGTGAAGTCGTGGAACGAGTGGGCCGAGGGTAATCACCTCGAGCCCGATCTCAAGTTCGGCCGCGGCTATCTTGAGGTGGTCCACGAAGAGCTGCTAGGCTAGGGCGTCGCCATGGACCAGCAATCCGGAGCCTCGCTCCTTCGCACCCTTGCCTTCTACCTGCCCCAGTACCATCCCATTGCCGAAAACGACGAATGGTGGGGCGCGGGCTTCACGGAGTGGAGGAACGTGGTCCGGGCCAAGCCCCTCTTCAAGGGGCACTACCAGCCGCACTTGCCCGCCGACCTCGGCTTCTACGACCTGCGCGTCCCCGAGACCCGGGAAGCCCAGGCGGATCTCGCCCGCGCCTACGGCATCACGGGCTTCTGCTACTTTCACTACTGGTTCAACGGTCGCCGGCTCCTCAGTCGTCCTTTCGACGAGGTGTTTCGCTCGGGTCGTCCTCAGTTTCCCTTCTGTCTCTGCTGGGCCAACGAGAACTGGACGCGCAAGTGGGACGGACAGGAGCGCGAGGTGCTCCTCGCCCAGCGATACTCGCCCGAGGACGATCGCCAGCACATGGAGCATCTGCTCCCCATCCTGGCCGATGACCGCTACGTGAGGATCCACGGCCGGCCCGTCTTCCTCGTGTACCGGGCGGGGAATCTTCCCGATCCTGGCCGCACGGCCGACGTCTGGAGGGAGGTGTGCGTCAAGGCAGGGTTGCCGAACCCGTATCTGGCCGAGGTGGAGAGCCACGGACAAGAGGTCGATCCACGGGACATCGGCTTCGACGCCGCGGTGGAGTTCGCCCCCCAGTGGAAGGTGTTGCCCGCGGCTCGCCACCACCGCGAAGAGTGGGACGGCGTCGCGCGATTCTACAATCAGCTCCAGAAGGCCAGGCTCATGTCCCCTGCCTACATGCAGCACCGGATCTACTTCTACGCGGACATGAGCCGGCGCATGCAGGCCAAGCCTCCTGTGTCCTACACGCGCTTCCGCTGCGTCACCCCGGGATGGGACAATTCCCCCCGTCGCCAACAGGGGGCCAACATCTTCCACGAGTCGACGCCGGAGGTCTACGGGCGGTGGCTGGAGGCGATGGTGGCGGACACGCTCCGGCAGCGTCAGTCCGAAGAACGCCTCCTATTCCTGAATGCGTGGAACGAATGGGCGGAGGGCAATCATCTCGAGCCGGACTGTCGGTGGGGGCGCGCCTACCTCGAAGCGACCGCGCGCGCCCTCCAGGCCGCCCGCTCGATCCTCCGCGAGGCGCGCCAGGCCATCAGGGCCTGAGCCAGGCCTCTTACTGCGGCTGCGCCACGATCAGGTTCTGCCACAGCCAATCGTCGTCCGCCTCCACGTAGTCGAGAACCTCGAAGCGATTCGACCATCGCCGCCTGACATAGCTTTCCGGGATGCACATCTCACCGTAGAAGTCGCTCGACAGGGAGTCGCCGCCGCCCACGGGGCTGTAGCAATACTCTCCGCCATCGTAGCGCCGGAGCCATCCCGCCATGCCCTCGAAGGTCTGCGCAGAGCCCCCGTGGGTCCCTCCCTTCACGTCGCCCCGACGCGCCAGCTCGCAGCGCTCGAGGTAGTGGCGAGGCCAGGTGGTGGCGAAGAGCAGGCCGCCCGAGCGAAAGGATCCAGCGGAACTCGCTCAGCCAGCGATCGTGGGCATCCTCGGAGCGGCGAGATCTAGCCGCCGAGCTGCTTGATGAGGTCTTCGATCTTCTCACTCTGGGCGAGCTTCGGATCGAGCTGGGCCGCGCGGCGCAAGGTCGACACCGCGTCCGCCTTGCGGCCGAGGCTCATGTAGGCCATGCCGAGGTGAAAGCGAACGGTGCCGTTGGCGGGCGCCCGCTCCGCCGCTCGTGAGAGGAGTTTCTCTGCTTCCGCGAAGGACCCAAGCTTGTATTGAGTCCACCCGAGGGTGTCGAGCACCTCGGCGGAACGAGGGGCGAGCTTCTCGGCCTTGGTGGCGAAGGGCAGCGCTTCCTCCGGCTTCTTCTGTGAATCGGTGAGGAGCCAGGCGAGATTGTTGAGCGAGACGATGTCGTCGGCATTGACGGCGAGGGCTCGCCGGTAGTTCTCGATGGCACGGTCCGGCTGGCCCAGTTGCTGATAGGCCTGGCCCAGGCCTCGGTAGGCGTCGAGGTGGGTTCCGGGCACTTTGAGGGCAGCGGTGAAGGCGTCCAGCGCTCCCTTGGCATCACCCTGGCCGAGCAGCACCGTTCCCCGCATGATCGCCGGCACGCCGCTCTTCGGATCGCTCTGCTCGAGCTCGCGAACGATGCGCATGGCATCAGCCGGACGGCCCGTCCTCGCGTACAGCATTCCCAGCTCGTACTTCACGTCCCGCAGGCTGGGATTCACCCGGAGCGCCGCCTCGTACTCCCCGATGGCCTGCGTGGGCTGGTCCCTGCGGAGAAGGTAGCTACCCATCATGATGTGCGCGCCCACGTGTGCCGGATTGGCTCGGAGGGTGGCGCGAAGGTGGTTCGCCGATTCGTCCGCGTTCCCCTGTTTCAGGAGAATCTGGGCCATCAGATAGTTGGCCTCGGGATCAGCGGGGGCCAGGTCCAGGACCCGCTTCAGCTCGGCCTGGGCCTCGTTGGGTTGACCCTGACGCAGCAGCATCTGAGCGAGGGTCATGCGCAGCCCCACGTTCTTGGGATCGCTCTTGAGGGCGGCGCGCAACCGCTCGATCTGCGTGCTCTCGTCAGGCTTCTGCCCGGACAGCGCCGCGAGCTCGGCCTTGGCCGGCTCGAACTGCGGATTGAGCTTCAGCACCTCCTCGTACTCTGTTTTCGCTTCCGGCAGCTTCCCGAGGGCCGCATAGGTGCGAGCAAGGAAGTAGTGCCCAGCCGGCAGCTTGGGATTCGCCTTGACGACGGCCTGCAGCTCCTGCAGAGCGGCCTGGCCCTTGCCTTCCGTCAGGTAGGCCTGACCCCGGATCAGTCGGGCGGGTACGAACTCGGGATAGAGCGAGAGCAAGTCCGACATGAGGGCGATGGCGTCGTCGTACCGCCCTTTTCTCAGATAGAGCTCTCCGAGCTGGGTGGAGAACGCGGACTGGCGCGGAGAGGCCTTGAGGGCCGCCTCCAGAACGGCAATGGCCTGATCGTACTGGCCGGACTTCTCGTAGAGCGCGGTCAGGAGGAGCACGGCCGTGGGCTGATCTGCCCGGTCCTTCAGGGCAGCTTGGAGCTGGGTGATCGCCTCGTCTTCCTTCTTCTGGACGATGGCGACCCGCGCCAGACCCAGCCGGGCGGCCACGGACTTCGGATCGAGCTCGAGGGCCCGCCGGAAGGACGCCGACGCCTTGTCTAGCTGATTGTCGGCGAGGAGGATGCCCCCGAGCAGGGTGTGGAAGCCGGCATCGTGGTCGTTGGCCTTCACGGCAGACTCGGCGACCTCGATGGCCTCCTTCATGCGCTTCTCCGCCAGCAGTGCGCTCACCTTGGCCTGCACGGCCTGCAGCGACTTCGGATTGGCCTTGACGGCCGCGTCGAACTCCTTCATCGCGCTGTCCGGGTTCTTCTCGGCGAGATCCAGGCCGCCCAGGGCAAGGCGGGCTGGCACGTAGGTCGCGTCCATCTCGGCCGCCTTCGCGAACATCTCTCGCGCCGCCTTGATGTCGCGCCGCCGCGCCTGGATCTGGCCCATGAGGAGATAGACCTGGGGCAGCTGGGCGGCCAGGCGCTGCGCGTTGTTGGCGGCGACCAGGGCCTCATCGAGCTGGCCAACGAGCAGGAGAGCCTGGCTACGCTCCAGCTGGTACTCCGCCGTCCGGTCCATGGCCCGAGCCACCGAGTCCATCTGGGCGAGAGCCTCCTTCGGTCTCCCCACTCTCGAGTACGCGATGCCAAGGCGAAAGCGCGTCTGGACATTGTCGGGCGCCTGCCGCTGGAGCTCCTCGAATTGCGTGATGGCGGGACCAGGGTCGTTGCTGGCCAGATACGCCAGGCCCAGGAGGTAGCGGGCGCTCGGGAAGCGGGGCGCACGCTCGACCACGGGCGCGAGCAGCCGAATCGCGTCGGCGGGACGATTCGCCCGGAGATAGTACGTGGCGAGGGCGAGCACCGTGTCCGCCGACCACGCGCGCTGGTCAACCTGCTCCAGCTCCTTGATCGCCTCGGGGAGCTGTCCGAGCCTCGCGTGCGCTACCGCGAGTCCCTGTCGTATGCGCGGGTCGGCCGGCAGGACGGCCTTGGCGCGCTCGTAGAGCGCGAGAGCTTCGGCGGCATGGTCGCGGGAGAGCTCGATGGCGCCCAGTCCGGCCAGGCTCAGTCCGTCCTTGGGATCCTTGGCGACGAGGGCTCGGAAGGTTTGCTCCGCCTCGGCGATTTTGCCGAGCCGCGCCAGCGCGATGGCCGTGGTACGGCTGATGTCGGGAGGCGCCTCTCCCGGGGGCACGCTCTGGAGCACCTCCATGGCCTCTTGGACCTTGCCCTGTCCAAGCAGGGCCGTGGCGCGGATGTAGAGGCCGTCGACGTTCCGCGGCTCCTTGCTCAGGATGGACGAGGCCTGGGCCTCGGCTTCCTTGAAGGCGCCGCTCTGGACGAGCACGCGGCCCAGGTCCACCTCGATGGACAGGGTGTTTGGTGCAAGCTTCTCCGCACGCTGGAACTCGCGGATGGCGTCACCGTTCCAGGACTTGGCGGCGTAGGCACGCCCGAGTCCCTGGACGGCCGGCAAGAAGTTCGGGTCGATCTGGAGCGCGTTCCGGAACTCGATGACAGCTTCGTTGACGTTTCCTTCCTTCATGTACTGCTCGCCGCGCGTGACGGCCTTCTGCTTCTTGACCTCGGGGCTTTGGGTACACCCAGCGCCGGTCAGGAGCACGAGCCCGCTCAGGAGCAGCGCTGCCGCCACACGACACCGATCACTCACGCGCTTCACCATGACACCTCGTGGCCGACCGAGCGGCCCCTGAGCAGGAACACTGCAGGCGAGCTCAACGAGTCTCGCTCGTACGCTTGGACAGCTCCGCCGCGGGCTGCTCCGCCTGGATGGCGGCGGCGCGCGCCTCGAGGGCGACGGCTTCGGAGTCCCGATGCATTGTGTGCAACGGGCAGGGGTAGCGCGACTCGTTGAGCGCGCGCTCGGCCGCCTTCATGGCGTCGGCCATTCGATGTCCTGGGCGTACGCTGACACAGCCACGAGCAGGGACAGACCGCTCACGGCGAGCCAGAGAGTCTTGGGAAGTGTCATACGGGACGCGTATGGGATCCGAGCGACCCTCCCCTCTGGGGGCCGGCAGCCTGGAACCGTTGCAATATCCAACGTATCATGGCTCCTGGGCATTCCAAGGCGGTTCAGGCCGGAGTCTCGCCAGGGCGACGGACGGTAACCCGGCACGAGGGAGGGCCCGTTCCGTGGCTCGCAAAGCTGCGCCGCGGACGGGCCGATGCTGGTCCCCCGAGGGCCATTTGCTAGCATGGAGTGCACTATGCGCGGTTCTGCTCCTTCGCGAGACGAGCGCCCGGAGATGCATGCACCCGACGAGACGAACGACGTGATTCGCCGCTCGGTCGATGGCGGGCTCGCCTGGGTGACCCAGCGATGACGGCGCGCCGCCGAGTCGCTGAGCCGATCGCCTCCCGCCGAGCCTTCCTCGGCAGCGTGGCGGGCGCCCTCGTCCTGTCTCCCATCTCCGCCCAGGCGCAGCGGTCGAATGCGCCACGGTCCCCCGGGGCCTTCCCGCGCGGACAATGGACGGCCTATGGCTCCAATACCTTTCAGGATGTGATCTATCGGGTGAATGGCAGGCACATGGGCGACCTCAAGGGCGCTCCCAGCTCGAGTCCCGACCTCGCCTTCGTGGGATGGTGCACGGCGGACTACGACACCGATCGCGACGAGCTGCCCATCCTGCTCTGCACGGGGCATCGAGGCTGGGCCTCGAACGAGGTCAACACCTTCGCCATGAAGACGGGCGCCTGGCGGCACGATGTCGATCCCACGGTGGATCTGATCCCCGCCTATACGCAGCCGTACGCGCCGGGCACCGGCGTGGGCACCCGCACCGGCGGGTCACCGTTCTACATCGACGTGAACAACAAGTACCCCGATCACGCCGAGCTCGACAGCCAGGGCCGCCGCGCCTATCCCAACATGCGCCAGTCCTATGGCGCCAGCATCTACATGCCGTCGGTGAAGCGGCACTTCCTGTGGGGCGGGTTCCTCTGGTGGGATACCTCCCTCGCCTATGTTCCCTGCGAGTACGACGCGGCCATCAAGCGCTATCGATCCCTCGATCTCGACGCCGGCTTCTCGTACAACGGCCACACCCCCTACGGATGCTGGGACCCCGTGAACGCCCGCGTGCTCCTTCACGACAACGACAATCTCTGGGCTTACTATCCGACCCGGCCGTTCGGTAGGCGCGTGGTGTCGCTCGGCAGCCGCGGATCCGAGATCAACAACTCCAACGCGCTGAATCACATGATCTTCGACAACAAGCGCAACCGTGCCGTGGTCATCGGGCGTGATACGGTGGCGCCCCGCAAAGGCGGGGTGGCCATCTACGACTTCTCGAAGAACCCGCACTCCGTCTCCCGCCAGATCGTCGGCAACCTGACGGGCAACACGGAGTGCGCCAGCATCGCTGGCCCGGGAGGCCGCTACGATCCCATCGCCGACGTCTACGTGATCTGGAACGGGGGAGAGAATCTCTGGCTCATCAAGCCCGATACGTGGGTCTGCTCCCTCCTCACGCCCAGTGGGGGAGACACGCCCAGCATCCCGGTCATCGGCGAAAGTCCCGGGGGCGGGACGTGGCATCGATTCTTCTACTCCCCGACGTACGACGTCTTCGGTGTCATCAGTCACGCCAACGAGCCGGCGTACATCTTCGCGCCGACCCGAGCGTAGTCGACCACCGCTCGTCTCCCCGCTCTTTCGATGACGACAAGCTCGCGGCGAGTCTGCATCCTGCTCGGCTTCAGCCTTCTTCTCGCTCCCGCGCCGGCTCCGGCCGGCGAGATCGTGCTGCCCGCCCCCGCCCTGGATCGTGACGCCCGCATCCAGGCCCGCTATCGAATCGACGCCCCGGTCACGGGGCGAGGGACGCTGACCGTGACCTGGACCGACGTCTACGATCGCCTGGTCGAGCAGCGCACGATCCCCGTCGACCTCCGCGGCGGCGCGGACGTGGCCTTCCCGCTGGATCTCCGGCGCGCGGTGGCCATGCAGAATCGGCTCACCGTGCGGCTCTCGCTCGGGGCGGACCCGAAGCGCGCACGCGGCCCGCACGAGGAGCAGGCGGCGACCTCGTTCATCGCCCGGCCGACGTCGCAGGGATGGTGGGATTACCAGATCATCATGTGGCAGCCGCACACGGCCGAGCAGTACGCCACCCTGAAGAAGATCGGGATAACCGCGGGCGCCGTCGTCTACCGCAACAGCGAGCAGGTGCCTCCCAACGCCCTGCTCCAGAACGACCTGCGCTGGTACGTGGAGAACATCGCGACTGATTTCTACTCCGCATACCATCGCTTGCTCCCTGACCGGCCGAAGAACTGGAAGTTCCTGGAGGCGAAACGTCTCCACGAGAAGGACCCCGCAGG
This sequence comes from Candidatus Methylomirabilota bacterium, assembly GCA_046723845.1. GTDB lineage: Bacteria > Methylomirabilota > Methylomirabilia > Rokubacteriales > CSP1-6 > AR37. The sequence continues at coordinate 40,394 of JBKOVG010000200.1, forward strand.
CAAGGAAGCCTTCAAGCGAGATCCGAGCCTCAGCGATCCCGAGTGGCTCACCGCGATCGGAGAGCGCCTGGCCGCGGCGACACGGAGCAACGCCCCGTATCGCCCCCTCTTCTACAACCTGGGCGACGAGCCGGGTATCGCCGACCTCTCCGCCTTCTGGGACTTCGACTACTCCTCCCACTCCCTAGTGGGCTTCCGCGCGTGGCTGGCCGGGCGGTACGGGACGCTGGCCGCGCTCAACCGGCAATGGGGGAGCAGCTTCGGAAGCTGGGACGCGGTGATGCCCGACGGCACCACCGAGGCCATGCAGCGCGCCGACCAGAATTTCTCCGCGTGGTCCGACTTCAAGGAATGGATGGATGTGGCCTTCGCGCGGGCGCTCCAGGTCGGCACGGACGCCGTGCATGCCGTCGACCCTGCCGCCTACGTCGCCATCGAAGGCGCGCAGCAGCCCGGCTGGGGCGGCTACGACTATGCTCGTTTGAGCGCCGTGCTGGACGTCATCGAGCCCTACAATATCGGCGGCAATGTCGAGCTCATCCGCTCCCTCAATCCGCGGACGATCATCCTCACCACCGCGGGCGCCCAAGGCCCGCGGGAGAAGCACCGGGTGTGGCGCGAGCTGCTGCACGGGAGCCGTGGCCTGATCCTCTGGGACGCGAGGTCCGAGTTCGTCCGCCCCGATGGCCGCCTCGGGCCCCGGGGGCTGGACGCCGAGCCCTACTTCACAGAGATCCGACGCGGCACGGGGGCCCTCGTGATCAACAGCGAGCGGCCGGCCGCTCCCATCGCCGTGCTCTATTCCCCGCGCAGCCTCCGCCTGGAGTGGATGGACGAGCAGAGACCGAAGGGCGAGGCGTGGACGAAGCGCTCGGCGAGCTCCGACGAGTACGGTCCCCTGCGGTGGCGGCGCGAATCCCTGGGGCGATTGCTCGAGGATCTCGGACGCTCGTACCACTTCGTCACCTCCGAGGAGGTCGAGCGGGGCGACCTCGCCGGGCGGGGCTATCGCGTGCTCATCCTCTCGCACGCGCTCTCGCTCACGGACCGGGAAGCGCAGGCCCTCCGGACCTTCGTCGAGCAACGCGGTGTCCTGATAGCGGATGGAGCTCCCGGCGTGTACGACGAGCATGGCCGTCGCCTGCCCGAGTCGCGGCTGTCCGATTTCTTCGGCCCGCCCATCACGGGGCAGATCACGGAGCGGCGCTTCGGCCGCGGCCGGGCCATCTACCTGAACGTGGACATGACGCGCTACGCCCGTGACCGCCTCCTGGACTCGGAGCCGGAGCTTCACCGCACCATGGGACGCCTCCTGGAGTCGACGCTCGGGGCTCCCGAATTCCGCGTGACCGACCCATCCGGTCGGCCCGTGATCGGAGTCGAGATCCAAACCTTTCGCAACGGGGCGGTGACCATGCTCGCCATCCAGAGCAATCCCGAGCTCGCCCTGGCCGACATGGGCTCGGCGGACGGCGCCTCGAACAAGCGCTTCGAAGCTCCGCGGTCCCTCACCGTGACCTGGCCAGGCGAGCGGTTCGTCTCCAACCTGAGAGCAGCGAAGGCGCTGGGCAAGCGCACCCGGCTCTCCTTCGACCTCGACCCCCACGAGCCTACCCTCCTGCTGCTCTCCCCGCAGCCGTTGCCGGCCGTGACGGTGGCCGGTCCCCGTCAGCTTCGTCGCGGTGACATCGGCGTCTACCGTCTGTCCCTCGACGGGTCTCCCGCCGCCGTCCACGTCTTGCGGGTTGACGTCGTCGATCCCTCCGGTCGGCGGGCTCCCCAGTACTCCGGCAACCTCATGGCGCCTCGGGGACGCGCACGCATGACCCTGCCCTTGGCCCTCAACGATCCAGCCGGAAGGTGGAAGCTCCAGGTGAGCGATGTCATGAGCGGCCAGACCCGGGTGTCGGTCATCGACGTCCCCGCGCAGGCAGATGCACGCTAGAAAAGGCGACTCCGGTCCATCTGGCCTCCCGAAGGGCGCGACTCGATCGCCGGCCGCAAGGAGCTCGCCAGCCACGGGGAGCGGTACATGAGCGGCAAGAAGGGGTGGTTTCCGTGGTGGCGCGTTCGGCGCGCCACGGCCTGGGGGCACGCCCTCGTCTCCCGCCGGGAGCGGGAGGCCCAGCGCCTGGCCCGGGTCAACCAGGAGCACATCCGCGACATGGAGCTGATCATGGCCTCGGTGCTTCGCCGGGCCTCCAACTGCGTCGACGTCGGCTGTCACGGCGGGTCGATGCTCCGACGGATGCTTCGCGTCGCCCCCGACGGGCAGCACATCGCGGTCGAGCCCATCCCCCATCTCGCCGACGCCCTCCGGCAGAAGTTCCCCACCGTCACCGTGCACGAGGCCGCGCTCAGCGATCGGGCGGGCACGGCGGAGTTCGACATCATCGACGATGACCTCGCGTTGAGCGGATTCGGACGGAAGAGCATCGCGACCCACGGGATGCGCACCCGAACCATCACGGTGCGCACCATGCGCCTGGACGATCTGCTCCCACCCGACCTACCCGTGCATCTGGTGAAGATCGATGTGGAAGGCGCCGAGCTCCCCGTGCTGGAGGGGGCCGTGCACACCCTGAAGCGCTGGAAACCGTATGTGCTGCTCGAGCACGGCTCCGGTCCGAACGACGGCGCGATCTACGAGCTGCTTGCGGGGTGCGGGCTGGCCCTGTTCACCGTGGATGGCCGAGGGCCGCTGGACCGCGCGAGCTTCGGCCGGCACCCCTCCTGGGACTACATGGCCCGGCCGTGGTAGAGACGCCTCGCTGGTGCGCGCCGATCCGCTGATCGCCGAGCTGCAGGGCCGCATCGACGACGTCCTCCGGCCCCTCCTCCAGGGCCACCGGACCTGCGCGCTCCTCGACTTCCCGAATCATCCGAACGTAGGAGACAGCGCGATCTGGCTCGCGGAGGAGGCGTGGCTGCAGGCGACCGGGACGACCATCGTCTACCGCTGCGACATCCCCACCTTCTCTCCCGAGGCGCTCCGCGCGGCCATCGGCCGGGGCGTCATCCTGTTGAGCGGCGGCGGGAATCTCGGCGATCTCTGGCCCGCGCATCAGCACTTCCGAGAGCACGTCGTGCAGAGCTTTCCCCACTGCCCGATCGTCCAGCTGCCGCAATCGATCTCCTTCAACGATCCGCGGAATCTAGCCCGCGCGCGCTCCATCTTCAATGCGCATCCCGACCTCACCCTGCTGCTGCGCGACGAGCAGAGCCTCGAGCTCGCTCGAAACGAGTTCCGGACGAGGAGCATCCTCTGTCCCGATATGGCGCTCGCCCTCGGTCCTCTCGCGCGCCCGGCGTCGCCCGTCGTCAAGGTGTTCTGGCTGGCCCGACACGATATCGAGGCGCGGCACGCCGAGGCCCAAACGATGAGCACGGAGGTGGAGCGCCGCGATTGGCTCGTCGACGACCGCACCCTCACGGGTGCGTGCGACACTCTGCTACGCTGGGCGATGGCGCGCTATCCCCGGTGGATGGGGTCGGCGCGCGCGATCGCCTCGTCGAACGTCTACCAGGGCTACTTCCGGCGGATCGCCCGGGCTCGTCTCGCCCGAGGCCTCCGGCTCCTGGCGAGGGGACAGGTCGTCATCACGGAGCGGCTGCACGGCCACATCCTGAGCCTGCTCATGGGCGTGCCGCACGTGGCCCTCGACACTCGCTATGGGAAGGTCAAGGCATTTCACACGACCTGGACGAAAGCGAGCCCCATCACCCACTGGGCCGAATCGCCCGAGGAAGCCCAGCGCCTGGCCCTGGCCCTCGCCGGAGGCTCGACCATGCGGGCCGCCTGACTCCAGTAGCTCAACGACCTCGGGTCGCATGTCGCTGAAGCCAGCGCAGGCCCGCCGCGCCAAGGCCTCGGAGCCACGTGGCGTCGGCCCGTTTGAGCTGCTCCGGGGAGAGGCCGAGCCGCGCGAGAGTGGATACGAGCCCTGGTCCACTCGTCCCAGCGGCGAGTCGCTCTACGCGCTTGCATCGCACGGCCTTCTCCATGGCGGCGATGAGCGCGGGATCGATCCGCGCCCGTCGGGCCGCTTGAATCATCTCCCTCCACCACACCCGCACCGCCCCCGACAGAGGGAGCCGGGCGATATCGGCGGGATCGATCGGCTGGCGAAATTGAGTCCCGGCCAGGGCGCCCCACAGCTCGAGCGCGATCATGGTCCGGAGACATTTCTCGGCATGCCCGCGAAGACGAGGGGCGGCACGAAGGCGTCGGCGTGCGGGGCCATCGCCTGGGCACACTCGGGCGGGACTCGATACCAGAAGGTTTCGGGCAGCTCCACGCCGGCAGCGCGGAGACGACAGGACAGGAGCGACCCGGCGGCCTCCGTCTCCACGCGGAACTCGTGCGCGAGGATCGGCTCTCGCGAGGTCACGCCGTCCGCCTCAGTTCGCCACGGTCACCGTGGGACTGGTCGCTACCCGTATGTAGACGTCGTTGATAAAGAGGCGGAACTCGTACTGCCCAGGGGTCGTGGGCGCGGTGATGGTCCACGTGCGCGAGGTTACCCCTGCACCCACGTAAGTCCAGATCGGGAAATGGCCAGGGGTGTCCGGATTTCCCGCTGCCGTGAGCGCGAGCCAGTCGGTGGGCCCGCCGGGACCATTCGTGAGCGTCACGGTCAACGAGCCGCCCGGCGGCACGCTGGTCGTGTTCACGCTCAGCGTCGGTCCCCCAGTCGTCACCGTGAGGTTCACGGCGTTGGAGGCGCAAACACCACCCGTGCAGGTACCCGGGTTGGTCACCTGCACCGGCACGGAGCCGGTATGGGCCACGTCGGAGCCCTGCACAGCGACCGTGAGCTGATTGGATGACCCGAGGGTGACGCTTCTCGACTGGCCGCCCACGGTGGCGCTGACACCGGCGACGAACCCGGAGCCCGTCACGGTCAGCGGGAAGGCACCGCTGCCGGCGGTGACGCCGGAGGGTGTGAGCGAGCTGATGCTCGGGGTCGGGTTGAGGTTCGGCACCGTCACCACGGGACTGGCGGCGGCGCGTGTGTAGCCATCGTTCACGAAGAGGCGGAACTGATACTGCCCCGGCGTGGCCGGCATGTTCACCGTCCACGTGCGGCTGGTCACTCCGGCACCGACGTAGGTCCAGGTGGGGAAGTTGCCCGGCGTGTCCGGGTTGCTGGCGGCGGTGAGGGCGAGCCAGTCGGTGCTTCCGCCGAAGCCGTTGCTCAGGGTCACCGTCACCGCACTGCCCGGCTGGGCCAGCGTGGTGCTCACGGTCAGGGTCGGGCCCGCGGCGACGGCGGCAAGGGCAGCATCCAGCACGATGCGCGGCTTGGCGTAGTGCGGGCCCGAGCGCGTGTCCGTGATGACAACGCCGGTGGACTGGAGCGCGGTGAGGATGGTGGTGACGCTGGCGCTTGGCGCGGCCTGCTTGAGGACGGTCCAGGCGCCCGCCACGTGAGGCGTGGCCATGGAGGTGCCGCTCAGGACGCCGTAGCTCGCGTTGAGGAGCGAGGAGTCGATGCTCCCGCCGGGAGCGAAGAGAGAGAGGAAGGAGCCCACGTCGGAGAACGACGACACGACGTCGTTCTTGTCGGTGGACCCGACGCTCACCGCGGTCGAGATGCAGGCGGGGGCGCTGATGAAGTTGGTGTTGTAGCTGTTGCCGGCGGCCACCACGGTGGCGATGTTCACGGAGCGCAGCTGATCGATGGCCGCCTTGGTCGGCGCCTCCGTGTCGTCGCAGGTCGTGGTCGAGCCTCCTCCGCCCAAGCTCATGTTGACCGACGCGATGTTGAAGTCGGAGCGCAGGGCGTAGACACGGTTGAGACCCTGGATGATGTCCGAGGTGAAGGCCACGAGGGTGGAGGGCTGAAACACCTGGATGGCGATGATCTGCGCGCCTTGCCCCATGCCCGACGAGGTCGCGGTCAACGGCGAGGCTGGAGGCGGCGAGGCTGCTTGCGCGTTGCCCGCCGCGATGCCCGCCACGTGCGTGCCGTGGTACATGTTCGCGTTCTGTGGCCACGCCGAGCCAGCTCCGGTCTGCGTCGATTGGCCGTTGGGGCAGCCGTTGTTGGACACGTAGCACGACTCCGAGACGACCTTGCCCGCCAGGAAGGGATGCGTCGACTCCACGCCGGTGTCGATGATGGCGACTGCCCAGCCCGTGCCGTCATAGCCCGAGGCCCAGGCCTGGGGCGCGTGCACGAGGGGACCACTCTGGTACAGGAGGGGATACCGGACGGTGTCCTCGAAGATCTGCCGCACGTAGAGCCCGGAGGCTTCGAGCTGCGCCAGCGAGGCGGAATCGACCTCGAGAGCCAGGAACGGCAGGCTCGCGTACTGGTGGAGAATCCGGATGCCTCCCGCCTGCAGTCTCGCCAGGACCTGGGCGGCCACGTTAGCGATGTCACGCCGCTGGGTGGTCACCGCCGCCGAGCTGCTCAGGAGCCCTTCCGGAACGTGGAGACCCGCCGGGAGCCGCAGCTCGACGATGACGCGGGCCCGTCCCTGCGCCTGGGCGGCAGCTCGAATGCGCTGGAGCGCCGCCTGATCCTGTGTCTGGGCGCCTGCCGGCCATGGGCCAAAAAGGCTCAGGCCCAGTGCGAGCGCCAGGAGAAGGCGGCTCACCGCTGGGGCGACCGGGCCGTGTCGGCGTGCACTCGACTCACGAGGTCGTCCGAAGCCTCGAGCCTCCGCAGGGCGTCGCTTCCAATCTCGAGCGCGACCAGGGGCAGCCCCTCGTAACGGTGCGTGACGGAAAAGCTCGTACCCTGGAGGCGGTCGAGGAGCTCCGATTGGATCCTGGCGATGCTCCGTCGCTGGGCCTCCACGGCCGCCGCGTCGGGAAGATCGCCTTCGGGCGTGAACGGGGGCGTGAGCCGAAGCTCGACGATCACTCGCGAGGCGCCCACACTCACGGACTGGCGGACCGCGGGATCGACCGCCGGGGACGGGTTGCCCTGGGCCAGCTCTGGCCGCCCCGCGCATTGCACCAGCAGCAACGCCGTAGCCAGCCAGCTTGCTCTGAGAAGGGGTGCCAGCTGGCGGGTGACTGGGGGGAGAAACGAATACACTGATCTGTATCCTTGCATACTCCGCGCCCGCCAGGTCGAAGGTTTTTTGCCCGCACAGACCGCCGGCCGGATCATCTGCCGACCGCTCGGGGTCTGGCTAGCGGTGTGCCAAGGAGCGGCGGCGGCCGCGCGGGGGAGGCTCGGGGGCGGACAGTCGCCGCATCCAGGCGCGGGACGCGGCGGTGAGCTCGTCGCCGATCATGGCCCGGATGTGCTCGTTGATGAAGTAGCGGGCGAGAACGTCGGTGGACAGCTGGCGCGCGCCCGCCACGATGCGGATGCAGTTGGCGGCCCCGCAGAGGCAGAGGAACGGCCGCGCCATCACCCACTCCGTGGACGGATAGAAGTAGCTCAGCTCCTCGCCCTTGGCGATGTCGCGAGTGGCCCAGCACACCATCCGCGAGGTGTCGACGATCACGTTCGGGTGACAGCTGTGGTTGATGAAGGTGAGCACGCCCAGGGAGAGCGCGTGACGCGCGAACCCGACCTGCACCGTCTGATACGTCGGCCGCTCGACGTAGCGGGGCCGGCTGATCTTGAAGAAGGGCGACCGCGCGTGTATGGCCTCGGCGGCCACGAGGCGCGCGCCGACCCCGCCCCGGCTCCTGACGACCCGGAGACGGGCGCGGCGCTCACGGCCGGCCATTCGCATCTTGTCGCCGATCCGCCTTCCAGTATCCGGAGAGGCATCCCATGTAGCGGAACCAGTCGAGCTGCTGATCGAAGGCTCCTGCCCGTCTCGAGGCGGCCAGGACGATCCATCGCCAGAAGGCGCCGACCACTGCGGGGTAGAGCCACAGCGGCGCGCCGAGCATGGAACGGCCCCGGCGACTGGAGTCGACCTCTCCCTCGGCGGCATCGAACTCGAGCTTCCGGAAGTACCCCTTGCGCATGCGGCTCCGGCCAATGCGATGCAACACGGTGACCGCGGGGTCGTAGACAATACGACACCCGTGCTGGAGCGCGCGGTTGATCAACTCGACCTCCTCGCCTCGATAGAGCTTGCGGCCCACGATGCCGCGCTGGTGATCGAAGCCGCCGACCCGCTCGAAGACCTCGCGCCGGAAGGCCATGTTCGCGCCCCACACCTGGGGCCGGCCCCGCATGGGATACGAGAGCACGCAACGGTTGGGGTAGTCCATGATGGCGAGGCGATCCATGAGGTGCTGGTTCGAGGTGAGCCACGTGGGCGGAGGCGTCGCCTCCCAGCGGGGCAGGATCGGCCCGCCCACGCCGTGCGCGTCCCATCGATGCATGGCCTGATGCACCTGTGTGATCCAGTCCGGCGCGGGCAGGACGTCGTCGTCGACGAAGGCAATAATCGAGCCCTGGGTGGCGGCGATGCCTTGATTGCGCGCGCGACTCAGTCCCTGCCTCGACTCGGGCACGCAGCTCACGGGGATGGACACGGTGTTCGCGAAAGCCGCGACCACCCCGCCGGTCTCGTCCTGCGAGTGGTTGTCCACCACCACGACTTCCCAGCCGAAGCCATCGGTCGGCTTCTGGGCAGCGAGGGCCGCGAGCGTTCCCTCGAGGAGACGGGGCCGCTTGTAGGTGGCGATGACAACGCTGATCTCGATCTTCATGATGGGTCGGAAGGAATCGACAGCCTGCATCAAGCAATAGGCCAGAGGCTGCGGAATTGCAAGGGAAGAGGACGCCCAGCCCCTATGCCTTATCTGTGGTCCCGGGCTAGATTGGAGGGAGAGGACCACGTGCGGCGCCCACGCGTGATGATGATCGGCCTCGATGGCCTGGAGTCAGGCTTCGCCGAGCGGCTGATGGCGGCCGGAGAGATGCCCGCCCTGGCCGGGCTCCGGCGCCAATCGCTCCGTTTCTCTCTCGATCACGGCGCCGCCCAGCGCACGGGGCTCGCCTGGGAACACGTGGCGTCCGGTCTGTCGCCCGAGGCCGGCCGTCGCTGGGGAGCCGTCGAGTTCGATCCATCGAGCTACACCGCCTGGCAGGAGGGCGCGCGATTCACGCCATGGTGGGCTGGTCTCCGCCGGAGCGTGGTCGTGTTCGACACACCGTACGTCGATCTTCGGCGAGCGCCGACCACCCGCGGCATCGTGGGATGGGGCGTCCACGATCCCGGCATTCTGCCCGCGGCCTTGCCCACCGATCTCCTGATCGAGTTCGAGCAGCGCTTCGGCCCCTATCCGGCGAGGCGGTGGCTCTACGGAACGCCGTGGGCCTCGCCGGCCCGGACCGAGGCCATGGGCACGGCGCTCACCCGCGCCCTCGACGTCCGCACCCTCGCGGCCCGCTGGCTCGCACGCGAGCGGCTCAAGGAGTGGGAGCTCTTCATGGTCGTGACGGGAGAAGCGCACAGCGCCGTGGAGGGTCTGTGGCACGGCGTGGATCCGGATCATCCCCTCCACACGCATCCCTCGGGGCCCGCCGCGGCCCAGGCGATGCTCGACGTGCATCGAGCGCTCGACCGTCTGGTCGCCGAGCTCGTGGAGGCGGCGGGGGACGCCACGATCGTGGCCTTCGCCATGGGCGGGATGGGATCGAACCATTCCGACATCCCGTCCATGGTGCTCTTGCCCGAGCTTCTCCATCGCCACGTCTTTGGCGCCCCCCTCCTGCGCCCACCTGATGCATGGATTTCGGCGCCGAGCGCCGTGCCGATCCTCGGCGAGGAGGACGACTGGAATCGGGCGAGCGACGCTTGGCTGCCCTGGCCGTCGCACGGGCAGCAAGCCGTCGAGTCCGGTCCTTCGCGATCCGTGGCGCGGGCCCTGCCCCGTCCGGTGCGTGCGCTGCTCAAGGGCGCTCGCGCCGCGGTTGCCGACTGGCGCTGGCACGGGGCGCGGCCGGGGCGCTGGGACGTTCAGTGGCAGCCCGCGATGTGCTATCAGCCTCACTGGCCGAGCATGCCGGCCTTCGCGCTGCCGTCCTTCTATGACGGGCGAATTCGCGTCAATCTGGAGGGCCGCGAGGCGCGGGGCACGGTCACCTCGGGGCGCTACGAGGCCATGTGTGGAGAGCTCGAGCGCCTGCTCCTCGAGTGCCGCAACCCTCGCACGGGGGAGCCCGCCGTCGAGGCGATCGAGCGCGGGGCAACGCGGGATCCGCTGGCCCTCGGCCGCTCGGAGGCCGATCTCACCGTGGTGTGGCGCGGCGTCGCTGTGGCGCTCGAGCATCCGCGGCTGGGGCTCATCGGCCCCGTGCCGTTGCGCCGTACGGGCGGCCACACGGGACGCTACGGTCTCGCCTACCTCCGCGCCCCCGGCGTGGTGGCGGCCGATGGCGGTGTGCGCTCGGCGTTCGACGTCGTGCCTACCCTGGTGGCGCTACTCGGGGAAAAGCCGTCCGCTCCGATGAGCGGACGGCCCCTGATCTAGTCGGCGACGCTTCCTAGGGCTGGCGCACCGTGTAGCAGGTGCCGGCAAACATGTCCTGGGTCAAGAGCACGGCCTTCAGCGTCCGCGACCGTTGGTATTGAACACGGCGGGAGTCCCGGCCGTCTGCTCGAGCGTGATCGCCTCCGTGTTCGGATCGACCCACGTGAGAGTCTCCCCGCCCGAATACATCCGGTCGCGATCGTTGCTGGTCGCACCGTAAGAGCCTTCGCTCCCGCGTATCCGGGCGGCACGTTCCCGCACAGGCCTCATGGCAGCAGCGCCTTCCTCAACTGCGACCCGGCGCGAAGACGTACACACCCGTCGTCGTTCCCGTAGGCAGTGCGACATAAGCGTCCTGCTGCGACCAATAGAAGAACCGATAGTACATCCCCTGTCCCTGACAGTTAGGCAGAGCCAGACCTCCACAGCCACCCATATTTGCCGTAGTGGGCGTGGCACCTCCACTCGGAGTCTGGGAGGTACCAACCCACGTATCTGGGTTGATGTAGGTAAGAGACTTCCCGCCGGGGAAGTGGACATACAAATCAGCCACAGGGTCATAGAGCATACCAGGGCCGAGAGTGGTAGCGAGTCCTGCTCCCGTAATGGTGTAAGGGAAAGGACCAACGGGGCCGCCGGCGAAGTTGTAGTACCTAGGATTCCCACCACCAAAGAGGACCGCCCTCTTTCTCTTTGGATCCCACAGCATGGTGTGTTGTGAGCAGCCGTCGGAGTTACATCCATCACCCGCGACAATGCGAACTACCCTCGAGCCCTGAGCGGCACTTGGGTAGTACGCCCACAGATCAGTCTCAGTCGTGAAGAGGACTCTCTGATTGACCGTGTCCCACGCAGCCGCCGTGATATTCGTAGTTGCCCCATAGGGCCACGCCTCTGCGTCTAGGAACTGGTACTTCTTCGTGACATAGTTGTATGTCGCTCCAATTGAAGCTGCGCCTCCTGGAGCATCCCAATAGCCAAAGCCGCCGAAGAGGAAGACACTGTTGAACCCCGGCATGTCGGCGATGCCACCATAAATCTGCCGAGGATTAGGCGCGACCTGTAGGCCCCTCTGAGATGGCGCGATATTGGCGCCGTAATTGTTACCAGTATCAATGAGACCCAGCGGCGAGGTGAGATGAATGCCACCATAGGCGATAGAGGAGGGCCACGTGCCGTTCACTGGCATGAACAATCTGACGGTAGGATTGACCGGACGTCCAGAGGGATTCCACGTACCCGTCGCCAGATCGAAGACGTTGACTTCGTTGCTGCCCCCCGCGAAGTGACCCGTAGTAAGAAGCGAGACGAATTGCTGCAAGCTGGGAACGTACACACCCCCAGAGCTATATGCACCTAGGAGAGCGTTTTCACCACCAGTCCCCTTCTCGGCCTGCTGCATTGTCGTGCCGTTGACACTCGTGGTGCCGTCCGCAAGGACGTCATACGGCGCGTTACCATTACCTCGGAACAGAGCACTACCATACGTACCAGTACCATACTGTGTCCACGTACCACGAGTAAACGTCGAGGTGCCCGAAACGGTGATGCTGGAAGTCGACGGATCGGTCGCGCTCGTGGTCGTAGAAGTCGTCCCGTTCGTAGTCGTAGAAGTCGTCCCGCTCGTGGTCGTAGAAGTCGTCCCGCTCGTGGTCGTAGAAGTCGTACCGCTCGTAGTCGTGGAAGTCGTAGTGGTCGAGGTGGCGGCCTGCACCGTCACCAACGGGCTCGCTGCCGCCCGCACGTAACCGTCGTTGAGGAAGAGCCGGAACTGGTACTGGTCAGGCGTGGCCGGCATGTTCACCGTCCACGTGCGTGTCGTGACACCCGCCCCCACGTAGGTCCAAGTCGGGAAGTTGCCCGGCGCGTCGGGGTTGCTCGCTGCGGTGAGGGCCAGCCAGTCCGTGCTGCCACCGAGGCCGTTCGTGAGCGTCACGGTGACAGGGCTTCCAGCCGATGCGGTCGTCGTGCTCACGGTCAGGCTCGGTGACGTGGAGGTCGTAGAAGTCGTCCCGCTCGTAGTCGTAGAAGTCGTCCCGCTCGTGGTCGTAGAAGTCGTCCCGCTCGTAGTCGTAGTGCTGGTGCTGGTCGTGGACGTCGTGGTTCCTGATCCCGAGGCTTGATACGCCCCGACGCCCCACGTGCCCGAGGTTGGACGGGGGCGTCCGTCGAAGTCGAGCAGTCCGACCCCAAGGCTCGCCATGTTTGCTCCGGCTCCGATAGCAGGCGAGATGGCCTGGAGGTGGAGGTCGTAAGGACTGACGGCTGATACGAGCTTCGGGTCCGCATTGAGGGCATTGCTATCGCCCGCTGGCGCGGCCCCTGCGCCGTACCACAGATTGTTCGACCAATGCGCGGGATTACCGTCCGGGCTCATCGCAGGACTTGCCGGGGCGAAATAGGGGAATCCCGAGAGCTGCGCAAAGATGTTGTTGTGGATATCCGGCGTCCATCCGCTCGTGCCGATATAGAGAGCGCCGCTGCCGGCGGCACCGACCGCGCCCGCGTTGAGGACGGTATTGTTGAAGAGGTGCATCGTGATCGGGAGCCCCGAGGTCACGCCTGGAGGATTGGCGGGTTGGAGCTTGATGCCCCCTCGACTCCCAACGGATCCACTGCCGCCATCGAGTCCGACATTGATAATGAGGTCGTTCCACTCCCAGTTTTCCCCGACGACCCCTACCCCGAACATGACCCCGTCCCAGACCTGATCCACGATCACGTTGTCGTGGATGCGATGGTGCGTGATGGGGTTGTTGCCCCCCGTTTCACCGTTGTAGATGTTGATCGCTCGTCCGGCGGTATTCCCGTGGAAGTAACTCCACCCGACTTCTCGATCCGACTCCACGAATGGCGTCGTGACGGAGCGACGACCGTAGAGATAGACGACGTGATACAGACTGTCGAACGAGGCGGGATTGCCGCAGTTGGTGAACTCGTCGCCGAGGATGAAGAGGTTGCTGCCAAACCCACCGAGCGCCCCCGCGGCTCCGCCGCCGATGGGCGTTTGAATCTGGGCCCCGACGATGCGCCCGTTATCAGGGATGGTGACCGCTTGGGATGCCCCGAAGATCGCCAGCTTGGCATACGTCATCCAGAAGCCGCACCCGGAGCACGTGATGCCAATTCCGTCGTGGGTTGAATCACCAACCTGAACCGCCGCCCCGGGATAGGCGACGATGGCGAGGGGTGCGGTCGCGATGCTGTAGTGACTTGATTTGGGTACGACGATCCCACCTGTGGCGTTGAGCCCGTCTTTGACGTAGAGAATGTCGCCGCTGTTTAGAGCGTTGACACCCACCTGAATCGAGCCATAGGGACTCGCAAAGGTTCCGGCCCCACCCCCCCCTGAAGCCGCAAACCAGATCGTCCCCGTCGTCCGCACGGTGAACGGCACGGGATTCGACGCAATCCCGTTGACCGTGACGACGATGTTCTGTGCACCCGGAGGCGTGGCGTGATCGACTTGAAAGATGATGCATTGCAGCTTCCGATAGGTATTGAAGAGGGTCGCCGCGCCGCAGCTAGGCGGGGTCGCGTTCCCCCAATAGTAGATCGCGGTGGGCGTCACGCCTCCGAGGGTGATGGTCGACGTGCCCTGCGAGGTGCCCAGGTTCTGACCCCAGACGGTAACGAGCGCACCGTCCTGATTCGCAATCTGCCCCTTTGAGGTATCCCCATTCCCACTGCGGGGACCGCTCGCGAGATCCGTGAAGTAGAGGACCGGGGACGTCGGCGTGCTCGAGGTGCTCGAGGCAGCCACGCTCAAATTGACGCTATTCGACGCACACACGGCACTCGCGCAAGAAGCCGGGTTAGTGACCACGACGGCCAGCGTCCCCTGGCTGGCCACATCGGTGGCCTGCACCGCGATCCTCACCTGCGTCGCGGAGTCGATCGTCACGGTCCGGGCCTGGCCGCCCACCGTGGCGGTCGCGCCGGCGGCGAAGCCGGTGCCAGTGACCGTGAGCGTGAAGGCGGCACTGCCTGCCGTCACGCTGGCCGGACTCAGACTGGTGATGGTCGGCGTAGGATTCACGCTCGCGACGGTCAGCGAGCGCGCTTCGGACGTGCCGCCCCCCGGAGCCGGAGTGAATACGGTGATGCTCGGAGTCCCCGCGACGGCGATATCGCTGGCCGGAATGGCGGCCGTGAGCTGCGTCGACGAGACGAATGTTGTCGTACGGCTAGCCCCATTGACCTGGA
>JBKOVG010000416.1:0-8400 GCA_046723845.1 Candidatus Methylomirabilota bacterium
CGGAGCCGGGGGCGCCCGCATCGCGCATGCCGGCACCTTCAACGCCAATCCCATGACCCTGGTCGCCGGCGAGGCGGTGATGCTCGCGCTCACCCCGCCGGTCTACCGTCGGCTCGCCGAGCTGGGCGAGTCGGTCCGCACGAAGCTGCGCGGCGCCCTCGCCGCGGCCGGCGTTCCCGGCCAGGTCACCGGCATCGCCTCGCTCTTCGGCGTGCACTTCACGCCGCGCCCGATCCGGAACTATCGCGACGTGGTCGCGGGCGACGCGGAGATGACGCGCGCGGTGTTCACGGGGCTCCTCAACGAAGGGGTGCTGCTTCAGACGAGCTGCGCCGGCTCGCTCGGCGTCATGACGGGCGAGGCCGAGATCGACACGCTGGTCTCGGCTTTCTCGCGCGTGCTCACCCGCGTGCGCGGCTGAGCGCCGCGGCGCGAGAAGCCTGACCCGCTCCCCAGACCAGCTCCACCTGCCCGGGCGCCTGGACGTGCGGGCGCCGTGTGTCTCCGGCCGCCCGCCGAGCGCGCCGAGCTCCTCCGCGATGGGTTGACAGCCGCTCCGACCGCCGGACAATGAGGCCGAGGAGGAGCCAGCCATGAGCATCCAGTCCGTGAATCCCGCCACCGGCGACGTGCTGGAAACCTTCACGCCGACCTCTCCCGAGGCGCTCGAGCGCATGGTAGCGCGGGCGCATGCCGCCTTCCTGGAATGGCGAGAGATGCCGTTTCCGGAGCGGGCCTCCCGCATGCGCATGGCGGCGAGCCTCCTCCGGAAGAACGCCGCCGATCACGCGCTGACCATGACGCAGGAGATGGGCAAGCCCATCGCGCAGTCCGAGGCGGAAGTGGAGAAGTGCGCCTGGGTGTGCGAATTCTACGCGGAGCACGCGGAAGCCTTCCTCGCCGAGCAGCCGCGCGAGACGGACGCGTCCACCAGCTACGTGCGCTTCGATCCCCTGGGCGTCGTGCTCGCCGTCATGCCGTGGAACTTTCCCTACTGGCAGGTGTTCCGCTTCGCCGCGCCCGCCCTCATGGCGGGTGACGCGGGCATCCTGAAGCACGCCTCCAACGTGCCCAGATGCGCCCTGGCCATCGAGCGCGTCTTCCGCGAGGCGGGGTTCCCGGAAGGGCTCTTCGCCACCGCGCTGGTCGAGTCGCCGGCGGTGGCGGGTCTCATCAAGGATCCGCGCATCGTGGCGGCCACCCTGACGGGGAGCGAGCCCGCGGGCCGGGCGGTGGCCGCCCAGGCGGGGAGCGAGATCAAGAAGACCGTGCTCGAGCTGGGCGGCAGCGACCCCTTCATCGTGCTCGCCGACGCCGACCTCGCGGCGGCGGCGAAGGCGGCGGCGGACGCGCGCCTCATCAACAGCGGGCAGAGCTGCATCGCGGCCAAGCGCTTCATCGTGGTCGACGCGGCGGCCGAGCGCTTCCTCGACCTCTTCGCCGGACAGCTCTCCTCGCGGCGCATGGGCGATCCCATGGACCGCGGCACCCACGTGGGACCGCAGGCGCGCGTCGAGCTCCGCGACTCACTTCACCAGCAGGTCGAGGAGTCGGTGAAGCACGGGGCCCGCCTCCTCCTGGGCGGCAAGGTGCCCACCGGCCGCGGCGCCTTCTATCCGCCCACACTGCTCGTGGGCGTGGACAGGGGCATGCCGGCCTTCGACGAGGAGACCTTCGGTCCCGTGGCCGCCGTCGTCCGGGCCAAGGACGAGAGCGATGCCGTGCGGCTCGCCAACGACTCCGTGTTCGGGCTCGGCGCCTCGCTGTGGACCCAGGATCGCGCGCGGGGGAAGCGGCTCGCCGCGCAGATCGAGGCCGGGGCGGTGTTCGTGAACGGCATCGTCAAATCGGACCCGCGCCTGCCCTTCGGCGGGATCAAGCGCTCCGGCTACGGCCGTGAGCTCTCCGAGTACGGCATCCGCGAGTTCGTCAACGTCAAGTCCGTCTGGATCGGCTGAGGACGGGCACGATCGTGAAGGCCTCGGACCTCATCGTGCAGTGCCTCGAGAACGAGGGCGTCCGCTACGTGTTCGGGCTGCCCGGTGAGGAGATCCTCGACATCCTGGACTCGCTGCTGGGCTCCTCCGTCACCTTCGTGCTCACCCGCCACGAGCAGGGGGCGGCCTTCATGGCCGATGCCTACGGTCGGCTCACCGGACGAGCGGGCGTCTGCCTCTCCACCCTGGGCCCGGGGGCGACCAACCTCGCCACGGGGGTCGCCGACGCCAACCTCGATCGCGCGCCTCTCGTGGCCATCTCGGGGCAGGGGGCGCGCGACCGGGTGCACAAGGAGTCACACCAGCGCGTGGACATCGTCCAGCAGATGCGGCCGCTGACCAAGTGGAACACCCACCTGGAGACCTCGGCGGTCATTCCCGAGGTCATCCGCAAGGCCTTCAAGCTCGCCGAGGCGGAGAAGCCGGGCGCCTGCCACATCGAGGTGCCGGAAGACGTCGCCGGCGAGTCGACGGAAGGAGCGCCCCTGTCGACGGAGCGTCCGCGTCGCCCCTCACCGGACGGCTCCGCCCTCCGGGCGGCGGCGCGGCTCATCGAGGACGCCGCCTTCCCCCTGATCTTCGCGGGTAACGGCGTGATCCGCGGCGGGGCCGCGCCAGAGCTCCGTGCCCTGGCCCGGCACCATGGCATTCCCGTGGTCCACACCTTCATGGCCAAGGGTTCCATGCCGCACGACGACGATCTCTGCCTGCTCTCCGCGGGCCTCCAGTCGCGAGACTACGTCTCCTGCGGTTTCGACAAGGCGGATCTGATCATCGCGGTGGGCTACGACCCGGTGGAGTACGCGCCCAAGCACTGGAACCCCGACCGGAAGAAGGCCATCGTCCACATCGACTTCACCCCCGCCGAGGTGGACAGCTTCTATCAGCCGGCGGTGGAGGTGGTGGCGGACGTGCGGGAAGCGCTCGAGCTGCTGGACGGCCTCGTGCGGGGGGAGAAGGATCCCGCGCCCTACCTCACCCTGCGTCGCTTCATCCTCCACGAGATCGAGGAGGGCGCGCAGGACGACGGCTTTCCCCTCAAGCCGCAGCGCATCCTCCGCGAGCTGCGCCAGCGCATGGGGCGCGAGGACATCCTGATCTCCGACGTGGGCTCTCACAAGATCTGGATCGCCCGCACCTTCCCTGCTTACGAGCCGAACACCGTGCTCATCTCGAACGGCTTCGCGGCCATGGGCTTCGCCCTCCCTGCGGCCATCTCGGCCAAGCTCGTGCATCGCGAGCGGAAGGTGGTGGCGGTGAGCGGCGACGGCGGCTTCCTCATGAACTGCCAGGAGCTGGAGACGGCGCGGCGGCTCGGGCTCGCCATCGTGAACGTGATCTTCCGCGACGGCGGCTACAACCTGATCCAGTGGAAGCAGCAGATGCACCTCGGACGCGAATCGGGGGTGACCTTCGGCAACCCTGACTTCGTCGAGCTGGCGCACGCCTTCGGGGCCGCGGGCTATCGGGTGGAGTCAGCCCGCGAGCTCGGCGCGGTCCTCGAGGAGGCCCTCCGCCAGCCTGGCCCCTCCATCGTCGACGTGCCCGTCGACTACCGCGAGAACGCAAAGCTGACCGCGAGACTGGGCCAGCTCGTCTGCCCGATCTGATGAGCACCGAGAGCGCACCGGGAACGCCCCCCTTGGAGTACGAGACGGTCGCCCGCGCCGTGGAGGACCTCGGCCGTCGCGGGTTCACCGAGGGCCTCCGGGTGATCGATGGAAGGTTCCGCGCCATCGGCAGCGGCGAGCCGGTCCGTACCGAAGACCTCGTCATCCGCGAGGTCCATCGCGTCGAGGGCGTCTCGGATCCCGACGACATGGCCATCGTCTACGGCATCGAGAGTCGCCGCGGCCTCAAGGCCACCGTGGTCGATGCCTTCGGCGTGTACTCCGATCCGGCCCTCAGCGCGCTCCTGGACCGGGTCGCTATCCGCGAGGCCGCCTGACGACGCGTGTGTCTTGACGCGAGCCGCCGGCTGGCCCACTATCGGGCCCCATGGAACGAGTCGGCGGGCTGATCGCGGTCTCGAGCATGGCTCGGCGGAGGGCGCGTGCCGGTCACGCGATTTGAGGTGACGGTACGCCGGCCCCTCGCGGGCTGGCGTGCCTTCGGCGATGTCGGCACCTACGAGGAGCTTGCGGGCAAGCTCCACTTCACGGTCGATCCGGGGCACGCTGCGAACCGCGCCATCACCGACGTCGCCCTCGCGCCGCGCGATGCTTCGGGCCGCGTCGCCTTCGTCTCGGACGTCTCGATCCTCCTCCCCGTCGATCGCTCGCGCGGCAGCGGCAAGCTCATCCTGGACGTGGTGAATCGGGGCAACCGGGTCACCGTGCCGGACTTCAACCACGCCACGCGGCCCATCCTCGGGCCGACCAGCGATCCGCATCCTCCGATCGACGCGGGCGACGGCTGGCTGATGCGGCGAGGCTGGGTCGTCGCGTCGTGCGCCTGGCAATGCGACCTGCCCACGGAGATCCGCGGGCTCGTGGGTATGGAGGCTCCCGACGCGCTCGGTCCCGGCGGGCGTCCGCTCACCGGCAAACTCTACGTCCAGCTCCAGGCGCCCGTCGACGTGCCGCACTTCCTCATCTCGGATCGCGCGCACCGACCCTACCCGGCGGCGGACCTCTACGAGCGCGAGGCCGTCCTCGTGGTGCGCGACCTCTTCGACGGGCCCATCGAGGTGATCCCGCGGGATCGCTGGAGGTTCGCTCGCGTGGAAGACGGGCGCGTGGTTCCCGACGCCTCTCACGTGTACCTGGACGGTGGCTTCGAGAAGGGCCGCATCTATCAGCTCGCGTACACGGGAGTGGGCGCCCGCGTGCTCGGCCTCGGCATGGCCGCGCTGCGCGACTGCGTCGCCTGGCTCAAGCATGGGAGCGCGGCCGAGGGCAATCCCGCGCCGGGAGTGATCCACCACGCCTATGCCTACGGCCGCTCGCAGACGGGCCGCCTCCTGCGCACCATGATCCACCACGACCTCAACGTGGACGAGTGCGGCCGCCGCGCCCTCGACGGCGTCATCGCCAACGTGGCGGGGGCGATGCTGGGCGAGTTCAACCAGCGCTTCGGCCAGAACTCCAAGGACCGGCCGGAGATGATGGATTGCTTCGAGCCCTTCCAGGTGGATCCGCGCGGCGGGCTCAAGGCCTTCTACACCAACACGAGCTTCGAGTATCACCGCGGCGACGCGTCCCTGATCCACACCGATCCCGCCGGCACGCGCGACGTGGAGCATGGGCCCGACGTGCGCGTGTATCACTGGACGGGCACTGAGCACGGACACGGGATCTGGCCTCCCGCCGACGCCGCGGCCGTGGCCGCCGACCCGCGGGGCTGGAGGGAGCGGGCGCGCAATTTCCGCAGCGTGGTGCACTACGGCCGGCTCCTCCGTGCCGCCCTCGTCAACCTCGATCGCTGGGCGGCGGATGGCGTGCCGCCGCCCCCGAGCTGCCACCCCCGCCTCTCCGACGGCACCGCGGTGGATCCGGGCGAGCTGGAGAAGACCTTCGCCGGCATTCCCGACGCCGCTTACCCGCGCTACCCCGTGCGGGCGCAGCGCCAGGACTTCTCCACGCTCCCCCCGCGGCGGGGGCCGGCGCTTGGCAATCGGGTGAGCGCGGTGGACGCCGACGGCAACGAGCGCTCGGGCGTACCCGTGCCGGAGCTGACCGTTCCCCTCGCCACCCACACGGGCTGGAACCTGCGGCACCCCGAGAGCGGCGGCGTGGACCAGATCCTCTACTTCGCGGGAAGCACGCTGCCCTTCGCTCGTACGCGCGTCGAGCGCGAGGCGGCGGGTGATCCGCGCCCGGCCATCGCTGAGCGCTACGCGTCGCGCGCGGACTATCTGGGGCGCGTGCGGGAGGCGGCGCGGAGGCTGGTCGCCGCCGGGTACCTGCTCGAAGAGGACATCGAGACCTCCGTGGCGTACGGCGAGCGCAACTGGGATGCCTGGGCGGGAAAGAACGGAGACTGATATGGGACTGCTCGACGGCAAGGTCACCATCATCACCGGCGCTTCCAAGGGCATCGGGCGAGCGCTCAGCCTGCGCTTCGGCCGCGAGGGCGCGGCGGTGCTCTGCGCGGCGCGCTCGGCCGACCTCGTGAAGGAGACGGCAGTGCAGGTGACGGCGGCGGGCGGTCGTGCCCTCGCGGTGGCGTGCGACGCCGCCCAGGAGGAAGACGTCCGGCGGCTGGTCGCCACCGGAGTGAGGGAGTTCGGCAAGATCGACACCCTGGTGAACAACGCCGGCGACGGGGGACCGACCAAGCCGGTGCAGGACTACTTGATGGAGGACTGGCGGTACACCATCGACTCCTGTCTCACCAGCTCCTATCTCTGCACGCGCTTCGTGGTGCCGGAGATGATCAAGGCGGGCGGAGGCGCCATCGTGAACATCTCGTCCGGCGCGGGACGCCGCGGCCTGCCCTATCGCATCGGCTACTGCTCGGCCAAGGCGGGGCAGGTGGGCATGACCTACGGCATGGCCCTCGAGCTGGCCGAGCACAACATCCGCGTCAACTGCGTGGCGCCGGGGGCAGTGGAGGGCGACCGCATCGATCGGGTCATCGCGGGCCAGGCCCAGGTGCGCGGCATCTCCGTGGAGCAGATGCGCAAGGCCTTCGTCGAGCGGTCCCCCCTCAAGCGCATGGTCACCGCCGACGACATCGTCGACGCCACCGTCTTCTTCTGCAGCGACATGGCGCGGAGCGTGTCGGGCCAGGTCCTCGCGGTCAACGCGGGGGAACCCGCGGGATGACGGAGAGCGCGGCCGCCCTGCGGGAGCTGTGGACGCGGGCGGGCGGCGACCCTGCCGCGCTCGAGCGCATCAGCCTCACCGGCGCCGATCCGATCCTGCCCACCGACTTCAAGATCGGCACCGCCGCCTCCGCGGTCATCGGGGCCAGCGCCCTGGCCGCCGCCGAGATCTGGCGCGCGCGGACGGGACGGGCCCAGTCCGTCAGCGTGGATCTCCGCGCCGCGGTGGCCGCCTTCCGCAGCGAGCGCTACCTGCGCGCGGCGGAGCAGCAGGACATCCACCGCCGCGATCCCCTGTTCGGCTTCTACCAGGCGGGCGACGGGCGCTGGATACAGATCCACTCCAACATGCCGCACCACCGCGACGGCGCCGTGAAGCTCCTCGGCTGCCAGAGCACGCGCGAGTCGGCGGCGGCGGCGGTGGCGACCTGGAAGGCGGGGGACCTCGAGGATGCCTTCGCGGCGGCGGGATTACCCACGGGCATGGTGCGCTCGCGCGCGGAGTGGCACGCGCATCCCCAGGGCGCGGCGGTGGCGGGGTTGCCCCTCCTGGAGATCGTCAAGATCGGCGAGGCGCCGCCGGAGCCCGCGGGGAACGGGCCGCGCGCGCTCTCCGGCCTCCGCGTGCTCGATCTCACCCGCGTGATCGCAGGGCCGGTATGTGGCCGTACCCTCGCGTCGTTCGGGGCCGAGGTGCTGGTGGTGAGCTCGCCGCACCTGCCGAACCTGCCCGGCCTCGTCATCGACACGGGGTTCGGCAAGCTCTCGACCTCGCTCGACATGCGGCAGGCCGCGGATGTCGAGCAGGTGCGCGCGCTGCTCCGCCAGGCCGACGTCTTCTGCCAGTCGTATCGCCCGGGCGCGCTCGCCCGCCTCGGCCTGGGCCCCGAGGAGGTCGCGCGGCTCCGCCCCGGCATCGTGTACGTGACGCTCTCCGCCTTCGGGCACGCCGGGCCGTGGCGCGAGCGACGCGGCTTCGAGACGATCATCCAGTCGGTGAGCGGGATGGCCCAGGAGCAAGGCGCGGCGGTGGGAGCGAAGGGACCGCAGCATCTCCCCGCCCAGGTCGTGGACCACGGCACGGGCTACCTCGCGTCCTTCGGCGCCCAGATGGCCCTCGCCCGTCGCGCGCGGGCGGGCGGGAGCTATCTCGTGCGCGTCTCGCTCGCCCAGACGGGACGCTGGGTCGACGCCCTCGGCCGAGCCGCGGAGGGGCGGAGCACCCGCGATCTCTCGCTCGACGACGTGCAGGACTTGATCGCCGACATGCCCTCGCCCTTCGGCCCGCTGCGCCACGTGGTGCCCGCCGCGCGCTTCTCGGAGACCCCCGCCTTCTGGTCGCGGCCGCCCGTGCCCTTGGGTACCCACGCCCCTGCCTGGGCCTGAGTCATGGCCGCGAGCCAGATGCCGGAGGACTGGGGGCTCGAGGGCAAGGTCGCCATCGTGACGGGCGGCGGCGCCGCGGGCACGGGCATCGGCAACGGCCGCGCCGCGGCCATCCTGCTCGCGCGGGCGGGGACGAAGGTCATCGTGGTGGACAAGGCCATCGACCTCGCGGAGCAGACGGTGAGCATGGTCGAGGACGAAGGGGGCGAGGCGGTCGCTCTGGGCGCCGACCTCACGCGCGACGAGGAC
>JBKOVG010000114.1:0-6386 GCA_046723845.1 Candidatus Methylomirabilota bacterium
TCGCCGCTGCGGCGACCGCCGCTGCTCGCCGAGTGGCCGTAGAACGACGGGCGCGTCTTCCCGCCGCCCCCGGTTCCCCAGGTCGGCGCAGGAGCTTCGTCGAAGACCTCGACCTCGCCAGCGTCGACGAGCTTCTTGAGCCGCTGATGTTCGGCCGCCTCCGAGGAGATATGTCCGGTCTTTCCAGGGCCGAGGTGCAGGGTCTTGCCACGGGGCAGGGGGATGCTGAGCGGCTTCTGGGTCTTGTTGGCGACGGTTTTCATCGTGGCCTCGTCGTGTGTCCGAGAAGCGACGCTACTTCTTGCCCTTCCCCGGGATCGGCGGACCCTGGCTGTAGCTCTCCTGCTTGGACTTCGCCCGGGCCGCGACCTCGGCCCTGGCCGCGTCCTTCTGCTTCTGGTCGCGCTGCTTCGACTTCGGTGACTTGTCACCCATGGGTCCCTCCGTCCGATGGCGGGCAGCCATCGGCGCGACGATCGCAGTCGCGGCGCCGGAGCGCAACCGGGCCGCGCGCGTTCTCCCGCGGCCAGGGAATGACAGTCGAGCCGGTGGTCGCACCCGCGGTCACGGCGCGATGCAGAAGGGTGGCGTGGGCGTGTTCGGTTGTGCGACGAACTTGTCGACCCGATCGTTGCTCGCCCTCGATAGCGGCTTGCCGGTCGCCTTCGCGGGCGCGTCCGAGCAGTAGAGGGTACCGCCGACGAATAGCACCGCGGCGACACGCCCCTGCGAGGGCTCGTTCAGTGTGTAGTTCCACGCTGCCTTGCCGCCCGTGAAGGTGGGAGCAACGTCACGACCCGCGCGCGCTGCACGTCCTCGTCTCGCGCGCGGTCGTCGAGCTCATGGGAGCGCTCCCGCCCGGTGTCGCCCTGCTCGACCTCGGACCGCACCGGCTCCGGGACATTCGACGCCGCCGGCAACGCCAACTGCTCGGGCAACCCAAAGACCCGACTCGTCACGTCAGGCCCGTGTCGCTGCGCGCCGCTTGCCTGTTGCCCCACCGGCAGACCGCGGCTCGCTCGGCGGTGTCAAAGATCGCGTAACGGGGCCGGCGGGTGCGACGTGGCGCACGCGACAGGCGGCTCGGGGTTGGGCGGGGCGAGCGTGTCCCGCCCGTACGCGACGGGCGCATCCCGCCGGACGCCGTGCGCGGACCGGCGATCGCTCCTGAGGTCTCACCGCGAGCACGTGCCCGGATTGCCGGTGGCGCTGGCGCTGATACCGGTCGCCGGGATCGCAGACGGCACACCCCGGGCGATCACGATCCGAGCTCGTTCGCCGCCTTCGCGGCGCGCCGAAGCCATCCCGTCATCTCGAGCTCCTCGAACCGGCGGCGGGCGAGATCGAGCAGCGCGAGCGCACGCTCGCGGTCGCCGGGCATACCGCGCCGCTGGTACATGACCGCCTCCTCGAAGTTGGCGATGGCAAGCAGGGGCCGCGCCCCCTGCTCCTCGAGGACGGTGCGGGCGCGGGCGAACCAGTCGGCGGTTTCGTCCCATCGTCCGCGAGTGCGCAAAGACGCGCGAGCGCGAGGCGGCCGTCGACGTTTGGGTAGCGGAAGTCGGGCTCGACGACGTTGTCGCGCACGGCGCGCTCGATCGTCGTGAGACGGTCGGTACGCTCGACGAGCCAGAGCGTCTCGGCGGCCGCACAGGCGATGGCCGTGTAGTTGCCCACCATCCAGCCCCGCTCGAGCGCGGGGGGCAGGGTGCCGAGGAGCGCGAGGCGTCGTCGACACGGCCCTCGGCGCGGTGAGCGCAGGGCGACGCGACGACGCGATGCGGGATCACCGTCAGCGCGACGGCTACGGCTGACCTCCCCGGAGCGCGACGACCTTGCCGCCGCGCACCGCCGCGCCCTCGCTCGCCGCCGCCGTCACCTGCGCCAGCTCGCCGGTGGTCGGCCGCTCGCGCGCGCTCCGCGCACGTGCCTCGAGCCGCCGCCGCGCCGCCATCACGCGCTTCGCGTCGCGATACCCCGCTTCCATGAGCGCGCGGCTTTTGCGCGGGTGGGCGTGAAAGACGTGCAGCGGGCCGAAGCCGCTGAACTGCTCGCCGGGCTCGATGACGGTGACGGGCACGCCGTTGAAGTGGCCGTCCTCCATCCGCGCGTAGAGGTAGCCCATGTTTCCGATCGTGCGCCACATGACGTCGACGAAGCGCTGCACGAAGTCGACTATCGAGCCGAAGTGTCCCTGGTACGGCAGCTGGCTCGCGATCGGCGCCAGCAGGTAGATCTCGGTGGCGCCGAGACCGAGCGCATGCTCGAGCGGGATGTTCCACGCGAAGCCGCCGTCGACGAACCAATCGCCCCGGAAACGGATGGGGGGGAAGAGCACGGGGATCGAGTAGCCGGCGCGCGAGAGAGTGCGAAGGTCGCGCCAGTCGACGCAGTCGCGCCGCGAGTACACCTCGCCGCGCCCGCGGGAGAGGTTCAAGAGGATGAATTCGAGGTCGAGGCGACTCTCGAAGATCTTTGGGAAGTCGATGTACTCCTCGATCGCATCGGCGAGCCGGTCGAGCGAGAACAAGGAGTAGCCGAGGAGCGGGTTGTGACGGAGGCTCGGTGAGAAGATGCGTGGCAAAGAGCGAAAGCCGCGCCACGCCTCCTGGAGATTCGGCACGCCGCCGGAGGCGTAGACGCAAGCGTTGACGACGCCGATCGAGCTCCCAACGACCGCATCGGGCTTGATGCCCTCCTCCTCCTCGAGGTACTTGAGCGCACCGACGTGGTGCGCACCGAGCGCCGCACCGCCGCCGAGGACGAAGACCCGTTTCTGTCGCTTCGCCGCCATCAGAAGAAGATGCTCTGCCGGCGCCGGAGTCCCTCCCCGAGCATGGCCGCGATCCGCCTCTTCACCTGGTCGACCTTCTTCCCGATCACCTCATCCTCGTCGTGTGGGTTCCCGCGGAATTCCATGGGTTCGCCGAAGAAGATGTGGTAGCGCACGGGAAACGGGAAGAGCGTCAAGACCAGTGGGAACGCGGGCATGCTCAGCAGCCGCGCGAGCGGCGCGAAGCTCCCGAGTGAGGGCGCCTGTTCCTCAGACCCGACCACGGCGACCGGCACGATCGGCGTGTTCGTCTGCAGCGCGAGGCGCATGAAGCCGTTCCCGAACTCCTGGAGCTGGTAGCGCTGCGAGAACCGCTTGTTCATGCCGCGCACCCCCTCCGGGAAAGCGATCACTGCCTCGCCGTGCTCGAGGATGTCGATGCAGTTCTTCGGCGTGCCGACCCCCCCCCACAGCGGGCCATGAAGACGTTGAAGAACGGCAGGGTGGGGAGCCAGTACTCACCCATGCCCCGCAGCGGGCGCGGTGGATCAGCCTCGAGCACGGTTGCCGTCCCGATCATGGCGGCATCGATCGCGATCTGCCCGGCGTGATTGCCGATCACGAGCATGCGCCCCGCCGGCAGGTTCTCTATGCCGTACGTCTTCACCCGGAAGTAGTACCGGTAGAAGAGCGCCATCACGAGGAGCGCGCGCCGCGTGACGTCGACGTTGAGCCCCCACGGATCGTAGCCGTGGGCGTTGATCGCGAGCGGCGCCCTCGAGAGGCGGTCGCGGATCTCGTGGTTCAAGTCACCGGTCAGGCGTGACGCGAGGCGCTCGAAGATGCCGCCGGTGATGCCCCAGAGCGCGTCGATCGACTCGGTCAGCACGCTGGCCTCTTCCTCATGGCGATCGAGTGCCGTCGGCAGGCCGCTCGCCTCGGTGCGCGGCTCTCGCCGCACGGCCAGTGGCGTCGTGCGCGCCGCACGTCGCGGGGGCCGCCGCTCGGAGCTGGTCTTCATGGTCTTCGCCAGCGGAACGACCCTCCGATCGTCATCGCCGGACGCTGCTGAAGGTCTCTTCGAGACTGAAGAGCGGCTTGAAGCGGGCCGCATCCCGGAAGCGGCGCCCGTCGATCGTGCAGGGATACTTGACGAAGTCGACCGCGGCGGGCGGCACGGGGTAGAGCCCGAGGCGGAAGAGGCGCCCAATCAGGCCGCGTGCGAGCGGCTCGGGGAGCGGCACGGCGGTGCCGCCGGTCTCCCGGATGGCGACCTTGAGCGGGACGGCGCCCGGCCCCACGACGTTGAAGATGCCGCTGAGCCCGGTATGGAGCGCGCCTGCGATCGCCTCCGCGACATCCTCCTCGTGGATGAACTGCATCATGGGGTTGAAGCCCATGATCGTCGGCACCCACCCGAGTTTCAGGTAGGCGCCGATCGCGCTGTGGACGTAGTAGCCGAGCGTGTTCGCCGGGCGCAGGATCGAAGTCGCGATCTCCGGATGCTTCCAGAGAAACGCGGTGCAGAGCGTGTCGACCTCGGCAAGATCCCGGATATCCAGGTAGTGCCGGCTCACGCTGAGGGCCGTCTCCTCGTCCATGTAGTAGGGGTTTTCCGGCAGCGCTCCGTACACGTAGGAGCTCGATAACACGACCAGCTTCTTCACGCCGTGCTGCGCACAGTACTCGAGCAGGCGCTTCGTCCCCGCGACGTTGATCTCGTGCCGGGTCTGCGGGTCGGTGCGGAAGTGTCGGACGAACGCGAGATGGACGACGGCCGTCGGCCGCTCGCGGCGGAAGATGTCCTCGAACTTCTTCTTGCGCAGATCGAGCGTGTGGAGGGTGATCTCCCGCGGCACGCCCGCCCAGGGCACGCAATCGACGCCGCTGACCTCGAACTCGCCCGCGACGCGCCTGGCTACGAGCTGTCCCTGCCCCCCGGCGATCCCGGTGATGAGGAGTCGCTCCATGGCCGCGCTGCGCATCCCCTATCCGGTCGATTCCCGCCGCGCAACGTCGCGCAGATGCGCGGGAGATAGCCGGGACAGAGGGCGCGCATGGGCGAGCGCGAGGGCATCGGCGTCCTTGAGCAGCTCTGCCTCGGCCGCACGCGCCGTCCGGGTTCACGGAGCTCCTGGACGGGGCGCGCTAACCGTCAGCGCGGCCGGCCGGATCTGGTCAAGGTCACGGTCGCGGACATCGCGAGTGCACTGCGGCGGACTTGGCTCCTGCTGAAGGGGCTGCTCGCCAACTTCGTGATCGTGCCGCTGATCAGGGCCTGGTGACGGCGGCGGCGGTCGTAGCCACGCTCGATGAGGTGGGCCGCTTTGCGAGTGCAGGCCAAGTGGCGGCGTACGTCGGGCTGGTGCCGCGCGAGCGGGGCTCGGGCGAGCAGCAACGCCGCGGGTCGCTCACGAAGACGGGCAACAGCCGCGTGCGGTGGTTGCTCGTCCAGGCCGCATGGGCCTACTGGCGCAGTCGGGCGACGGTGCGGACTGCGCTGCGGCTGTGGGTGGAGCGGCTGGCGGAGCGGCACGGCACGTTGCGCGCGGTCGTGGCCCTTGCGCGGCGGCTCACGCGGATTCTCTTCGCCCTGTGGCGCGATGCACGCGTCTACGAGCCGACCCGCGTCGGCGCTGCAGCATAGGGAGCGCGGGACGCGGCCAAATGCACGCGCAGCGACGAGCATGACCCGGACGGGGCGCGAGACGCGATGTGGCGCCTGGTGCCGCGGGAGCACCGACAGATAGATGGCGTCCCGCCCCAGTCGATTCCCCAGTGCGCCGGCGATCAGCGTGTCGCCGTTTTTGAGCGCGGATAGAAGGATGCTCCGCTCGTCGCCGCGCCGTCTCGATCGATGCGACTCAGAGAGGACCAGCGAAGCTGAAGACACATTGACCCGGGGTGCCGCTTCATAGAAGGCGCTACGAAGGCTACGAAGGCCAAGCCCCAATGGACGAAATCGGCGCCAGTCTTCCTGTGACGGGTCGCCACCAAGATCCCGGAGCCTCTCGTTCCATTCCGCAGTGAGCCGGCGGAGTGGTTGGCGTTCCAGCTCGAGTACGTCCTGCATCGATCGCGACAGGGCATCGAGCCAATCCCAGTTCGCCGCCGATGCTGACGTGAGTACCTCCGGTCGTCGTGGCCTACAGGGCGCTGCCTGCCACGTGGCTCTCCGTCATTCAAGCGGGGCAGCCCGCTTCCGTCGTGCACCCACGTCGTCGGCGCTGTCGTCGCCTCGGCTTGGAGATCCGGCGTCGGATCTCGGTTGTGTGCCTCCCGTGTGCCAACTCAGCCAAACTCCGCCGAACTCCGCCCATCTCCGCCGATCTCGCCAGTAGGCGAAAGGTCAGCATTGTCGGAACTGTAGCCACCTCAGACCAACTCAGCCCACCTCAGCCAAAGTCTGTCTGGCAAGTTTCGTAATCAGTCGGTCGCCGGTTCGACTCCGGCGGGCGGCTCTCGAGATGCCCACCCGCGTTCGATGGGACGGCGGGACTGTACGGATCGCTCGCTCCCTCACCTCCGAGGCGAACCTGGGTGGTGGTTCCACGACTCCGTCCTCTCGAGGTCTGGGAGCCTCCGCGAAAGCCGGGGTGGTTCAATCCTCGAT
>JBKOVG010000434.1:0-18134 GCA_046723845.1 Candidatus Methylomirabilota bacterium
GCACGACTTGGCAGCCAGGTCGAGGATGGACAGCCGCGTGATCATGTTGACGCAGCCGAAGAGCACCTCGATGGTGAGGGCGGAGATCCAGTCCCGGTAGACGAGAAAGGCGAGCGTGCCCACGGTGGCGATGGCGATGGAGAGGTTGATGAGCCGCCGGAGGGGGACGCGCCGGGAGAGCGGGGCGTAGATGAAGGCGCCCGCCACCCCGGCCAGCGAGGAGAGCGCGCCCAGGTGTCCGATGAACTGCTGGTCGAAGTGCAGAGTGTCGATCTGATAGAAGAGGAAGGCCGGCCCGAAGGAAGGGCTGAAGGTCCAGAAGAGGATGAAGCCGGCCACCAGCCAGGTCTCCCGCTCACGAAGGGCGAGCCGGATGGCCCGCCACGTCTCCCGGAAGCTTGCCCGCTCGCTGCGGGCGCGCGCCTCGTGCACGAAGAAGGTGGACATGACGAGGGAAAGCAGGGGAAAGCACGCGGAGACGAGGAAAGCGGCGTGCAGCCGCCGGTGATGCGCGAGATAGCCGCCGATCTCTCCCACGAGGACGGAGGCGGTGATGATGGCGCCCCACTGCACGGACTGGAAGGCGCCGGTGAGACCGAGCGGCTTGCCGTTCTCCACCATGAGGGCGTCCACGAGCACGTCGGTGAAGGCCAGGCCCAGGGCCATGAGGGTGAAGAGGGTGGCCATGCGCGAGTAGGAGTGCTCGCCTGTGAGCCCGAGGAGGAAGCCACCCATGGCCGCCGTGCCCGAGGTGAGGAGGAGATAGCTCTTGCGGTGATAGCCGAAGAGTGGCACGAAGTCCGAGAGCAGCCCGTACACCGGCTTGATCAGCCAGGGGATCGTGGTGATGGCGAAGAAGGTAGCGATCTGTCCCGCGGACAGTCCCGCATCCTTGAGGGAGATGGTAATGGTCTGGTTCGGCAGATACCACATGCCCTGGGCGAAGTAGACGATGCCGAAGAGCAGCGCGAGTCGTCGCGCCGCCATCGTCTTGAATCGATTCAGCTGCGCGACCCGCCCGGGCATTTGAGCACTATACCCCGCGGTGCCGGCAGGTCACCCCCTGGATTTCGTGCGCGTCGCGGAGAGACGAGCGCCCGGGCCGGGAACGAGCCCGACGCCGGGCGCGGAGAGGACGGCGAGGGACGGGATCAGTTGGAGGCGGCGGTCGGTTTCACCTTGCCGTTGCTCTTCTCGTACGCCTCCACCGCCTTCTTGAGGTCGCGGTACTGCTCACAGCTGAAGAAGCAGAGCTTGTCCAGCCGCTGGAGGTGCTCCTTGGCGTTGGCCAGATCGTCGAGCTGCAGGTAGGCCTCCCCGATGTACTCGTGCGCGCCCAGGTGCTTGGGGTCGATGGCGAGCGCCTTCTGATAGATCGGGATGGCCGCCTTGGGATCCCCGTTCTTGCGGGTGGCGTAGGCGAGCCAGTTGTACGCGTCGGCGTTCGACGGATCGCGCTTCACCACATTCTCGAGCAGGGGAATCGCCCGCGCGTACTGCTTGGCGTCGATGGCCTGTACCGCCGTCGCGTACTCGGTATCCTCGGTCTTGGTCAGCGCATCGCGCCCGCCCCCGCCCCCACCACCTCCGCCGCCACCGCCGCCCCCACCACCACCGCCGCCGCCGCCGTCGGCAAGGGCGAGTGCCGGGACGATCAGAAGGGCCAGGAGGAAGCCCAAGAGCCTTCGCCAGGTTGTGGTGGTCATGAGAGCCTCCGTGTTGGCGTGTGGGAAGCTGAGTGTACAGCGCACAAACCTCTGGCGCATCCTTCGAGTTCCCGCGCCCTCGCCGAAATTGGCCAGTCAATTCGGTCCTTTTGACCGACCGGGGCTGTCGTCCACGTGTGCTACTCTGTTGCCCCGATGCGTCAGAGGCTTCCCTCCGTTTGCCCTCACGACTGCCCGTCCCAGTGCGCGCTCTCCGTCACGGTGGAGGATGGGCGGGTCGCCGCCGTCGCCGGTGACGCGGGGCATCCCTTCACCCAGGGCGTGGTGTGCGGCAAGGTGCACGACTACGCGGAGCGTCTCTACGCGCCCACGCGGGTGCTGACGCCGCTCAGGCGCGTGAGCGCCAAGGGCAAGGGCCGCTTCACGCCCATCACCTGGGAAGCCGCGGTGGAAGAGATCGCCCGGCGGTGGCGCGGCGTCATCGCGGAGTGGGGCGGGGAGGCGATCCTGCCCTACTCCTACGGCGGAACGCTCGGCGTACTCCAGTTCTGGGCGGGGCACCCGCTCTTCCACGCCCTCGGGGCTTCCCAACTCGACCGGACCATCTGCATAACGACCGCCTACGCGGGCTGGGCGGCCACGGTGGGGACGGTGGCGGGCAACGACGCCGAGCAAATGGTGCACGCGGACCTCGTGGTGCTCTGGGGCATCAACGCGAGCTACTCGCACATCAACCTGATGTCGCTGGTCAAGCGGGCCCGGCATCGGGGCGCCTGCATCGTCTGCATCGATCCCTACCGGACGCAGACGGCCAAGACCGCAGACCTGCACCTCCAGCCCCGCCCGGGCACCGACGGCGCTCTCGCCCTCGGCATGATGCACGTGCTCATCGGCGAGGGGCTCGTGGATCGCGAGTACATCCAGCGCGCGACCCTGGGCTTCGACGAGCTCCGCCGTCACGTGACGCAGTACGATCCGGAGCGCGTGGCCGCCATCACGGGGCTCAGCTCCGACAGCATCGTGAGCTTCGCGCGGCGCTACGGCGCCACCCGCGCCTCGTTCCTGCGCGTGGGCATCGGGCTGTCGCGCCACGACAACGGCGGCGCCACCTGTCGCGCCATCGCCTGCCTGCCCGCCCTCACCGGCGCCTACGCGCATCCCGCGGGCGGCGCGCTGCTCTCCTCCACGCGCGCCTTCGGCCTCGACCTGGGCGCCCTCGAGCGGCGCGATCTCATCGCCGCGGGCGCCCCGCGCACCATCAACATGATCAAGCTCGGGCGCGCTCTCACGGATCCGGAGCTGAGCCCGCCCGTGAAGGCCCTCTACGTCTACAACGCCAATCCCGCGTCGATCACCCCCAACCAGGAGCTGGTGCTCCAGGGGCTGCGGCGCGAGGATCTCTTCACGGTGGTGCACGAGCAGCACCTCACCGACACCACGGACTACGCGGACATCGTGCTGCCCGCCACCACCTCGATGGAGCACGTGGATCTCTACAAGTCCTTCGGCCACCTCTATCTCCAGCTCGCGGAGCCGGTGGTGGCGCCCGTGGGGGAATCGCGCTCGAACTGGCAGGTGATGCGTCTCCTCGCGGAGGCCCTGGACCTGCGCGACCCGCACTTCGTCAAGGACGAGCCCACCCTCATCCGGGAGGTGCTCGCCTCTGGCGATCCCTCGGTGGCGGGCATCACCTACGAGCGGCTGCGCGAGGAGCGCTCGGTGCGCCTGGCCGTGGGCCGTCCCTACCGTCCGTTCCTGAACGGCGCCCCGACACCCTCCGGCAAGGTCGAGTTCGTCTCCGAGGCCTTCGCGCGCGAGGGGCTGCCGTCCCTGCCCACGTGGACGCCGCTCGTGGAAGGGCCGGAGAACGCCGCGGTGACCCGCGACTATCCGCTCCAGTGCATCGTGCCGCCCAACCGATTCTTCCTGAACTCGTCCTTCAGCCAGTCGGCCAAGATGCGCCGGCGCCAGCGCGGGCCTTCCGTCTTCCTCCACCCGGAGGACGCGCGGCCGCGGGGCATCGGCGAGGGCGACCTCGTGGAGGTGAGGAGCCGTCGCGGGGCGGCCCGCTTCAGCGCGATGGTCACCGACGACACGAGGCCCGGCGTGGCGGTGATCGAGGGCATCTGGTGGTCGAAGCACCAAACGGGTGGCCGCGGTGTCAACGTCATCACCGACGATCGGGTCGCCGACGTGGGCGGCGGGCCCGCCTTGCATTCGAACCTGGTGCAGGTGACCAGGCTGTCGGCCTCACCCTCGACGATCCGGGAGCCCTGAGATGACCGCATCGACGCGCCTCCGCGTCAGCCCCGTGGAGGGGGCGGCGCAGCTCTTCACCCCCGACTTCTGCACCTACCTGTGCGCCATGCACGACGAGTTCACGCCGCGGGTGCACGCCCTGCGCCGGCAGCGGGACGCCGTCCTCCGCCGCGCCCTCGAGCAGAGGACGCTGCCCGGGCCGCAGCCTGCCTCGCCCGCCACCACGGGAGACTGGAAGGTGCCGCCCGTGCCCGACGATCTCAAGCGCCCCGGCATCGAGATTTCGGGACCGTGCTCCATCACGAGCATGTTCATCAATGCGCTCAACCCGGGGCCGGAAGGCCAGCGCGCGGAGGGTGACCTCGACGACGACGAGGACTCCGCGGGCCATCGGCTGGTCGACACCGTGCGCGCCGCCCACAACCGGCTCGCCGCCGTGAACCGCGAGCTCGCCTTCACCGACACCGCGCGCGGTCGCTCGTACCAGATCGCGCCGGGCGAACTGCCCTTCTTCATGCACCGCGAGCGCGGGCTTCACCTCGACGAGCCCGAGGTGAGCGTGGACGGCCGTCCCGTGCCCGCGGCCATCCTGGGCACCGCGCTGACCCTGTTCTACGCGAGCCGCGCGCAGGCGGGCCGGGGGCAGGGCATCTACTTCTATCTGCCCAAGGTGGAGAGCGCGGAGGAAGTCGCCTGGTATCGCGACTTCTTCGACGCGAGCCGCCGGCATCTGCCCTTCCTCGCCCAGGCGGTCATCCGCGGCATTCCCCTCGTGGAGTCGCTCCCCGCGGTGTTCCTCATGGAGGAGATGCTCTACGCCCTCGGGCCCTACGCGGCGGGGCTCAACGCCGCGCGCTGGGATCTCAAGGCCTCCATCTTCGAGTTCGTCATGACCGATCCGAAGTCGGTGTGGCCCGACCGCTTCGGGGTGGACATCAAGACCACGCCGTTCCTCGCGAACATCTTCCGGCGGCTGGTGGCGATCTGCCTCAAGCGTGGCGCGGTGCCCATCGGCGGCATGGCCACCGCCCTGCCGAGCAACGATCCCGAGGTGAACCGCGTGGCTGCGGAAGCCATCCGCGCCGACAAGGAATGGGAGGCGGCGGAGGGCTTCATCCGCGCCTGGGTCGCCCACATCTTCCACATGAAGACGGCGGGCGATCCTTTCAAGGAAGCCGTGGCCGCCGGTCGGAAGCCCACCGCGGCCATGGCCGATCCCGCGAACTACCCGGTGAAGATCGAGGTGCCGGCGGGGCCCATCACCGTGGAGGGAACGCGGCGCAACGCGCGCATGGTCATCGAGTACGTGGAGGGGTGGCTGGGCGGCCGCGGAGCCAAGGGCATCGACAGCCTCGCGGGCAAGCCCGGCGTGCATCCCGCCCTCATGGAGGACCTGGCCACCGGACGGATGTCGGTGGCCCAGATCGCCCAGCGTATCCGTCACCACGCAAAGGACTCCACATATCCCTCGCGGGTGCACGACTTTCCCATGGTCAAGCGGCTGCTCGAAGCGGAAGTCGAGGACATCCTTCGCCTGCTGCCGAAGAAGGATCCGGAGACCGAGGCGCGCTACCGCAAGTCCGTCAAGGTCGCCCTGCGCTGGATCAAGAACTACACCGACCTCGATTTCCGCAGCCTCGGCTCCTACACCCACGCAGATCTGGAAAGAATCGCGGCAGCCCCCGACGCCTTCTGAAGACCGGCCGTCGACAGCATCTCGCGGAGTTTTCACGAGCCGCTTCCATGGGAGTAGCACGCGGCACAGGCCGTCGAGAAGGGTCCAGATGCGAGGCGGCGCCCCGCATTTCGAGTTGAGCGGCGGCCCTTGGCCGTCGCGAGACAAGAGCTGAATTGATTCCGCGAGGCGTAGTCTCTCTACGTTGAGCGCGAGGCCGAGGGCGCCAACGAAGCAGATGGGCCCTTATCGGCGGCCGGTACTACGCAGCGGTGGAGCGGGCGACGGCGGGCGTGGCCGTCGCCGCGACGCGCTTGGTGATCAGACGGAGGATCACCGGCAGGACGACGAGGGCGGCGAACAGGCCGCAGGCCGAGCCCAGGGTGAGGAGCAGGCCCAGGCTGTAGATGCCCTGGTGGCGGGCGATCATCAGGCTGCCGAAGCCCACCATAGTGCTCACCCCGCTCAGGGCGACGGCCATCACCGTGCTGCGCGCGACCAGGGGCCCGCCGTGATCGCGCCCCTCGAGATAGCGCACCATCACGTTGAGGCCGAACTCCGCGGAGGCGCCGATGATCAGGGGCAGGCCCCACACGTTGGCCATGTTGAACTGGATGCCGAAGACACGCATGAGCCCGATGGTCCACACGAGCCCGAGCACGAGGGGCAGCAGGGCGAGGAGGGTCTCGCGCACGCGGCGGATCATCAGGAAGGACAGCACCCCCACCGCCACGAAGGCGTAGATGGTGCCCTGGTAGTAGGCGCGCTCCATGTAGCCGATGGCCTCGTAGGTGATGATGGGCGCGCCCGTCACGTCGGGATCCACCGAGCGCAGCTCCTGCACGAAGGTGCGCGCCCCCTCGCGCTCCCAGATGTCGACCCTGGGATGGATCTGGATGAGGAAGTCCCCGCGGCTGCCGATGAACTTGCGCTGGATCTCCTCCGGCACGTCGGCGAGGCCGACGGGACGCGGATTCAGGTTGCGCTGCAGGTCGAAGAACTTGCTCGTGAAGTCGCGGTAGAGCTGGGACTGGAGGTGGGTGAGGGCGGGCTCCGCCACCTCCCGATCCGCCGCGCGCAGCTTCTTGATGAGCGCCTTGGTCTTGGCGCGCAGGTCCTTGAGATCCGCGGGCAGCTTGGCTCCCCCCTCGGTGGCGAAGATGTCGAGCCGCCGCTCGAGTTCGCCGAGGGCGCGCAGGAGGCGATCGATGTCCACCGGGCTCGACCGCCCCACGCGCACGGGGGCCACGATGGGCTCGAAGGTCTTGACGATGGCGATCTTCTCCGGCTGGTTGTCGGGGATCACCCGTAGGACGGAGTCGACCTCGGAGACGGAGGGCAGCTTCTCGAAGGCCTCCTGCTTCCGCCGCAGCTCCTCGAGAGTCTTCGCGGAGGCGAGGCCATTGAAGCCCGAGCGGCCCGTGGTGGCGAGGATGCGCTTCTCCCAGACCACGGACTCCGTGCCCTTGGCCTGGAGGTTGAGCAGATTGTAGTCGAAGGCGATCCAGGGAATGGCCCCCAAGGAGGCGAGGGTGCCGAGGCCGGCCACGGTGAGCACGGTCTTCGGATAGTTCGTGATGCGGTCGAGCACGGGCACGTGCATGCGCTCGAGGGCATGCGCACGGGGCGCCTGGTTGCGCGGCCGCGCCGCGTGGTGGCTGTCCACGATCCGGAGGAGGGCGGGGAAGAGCGTCATCATGCCGAGCCAGGCCATGAGGATGGCCGTGCCCGCGATGAAGCCGAGCTCCTGGATGCCGCGGAAGTCCGTGAGCATCAGCACGTAGAAGGTCACGCCCGCGGTGAGCGCGCCGATGAGCATGCCCGGCCCCGTGCGGGCGGCCGTGAACTGGAGGGCATCCTTCAGGTTGCGCCCGAGGAAGATCTCCTCCTCGTACCGGAAGAGGAAGTAGATGCCGTAGTCGATGCCGATGCCGATCACGATGGAGATGAACATCACCGAGAAGATGGTCAGGTGTCCCACCGTCAGGGTGATGATGCCCATGGACCAGCAGAGGGTGACCGCGAGCACGCCCAGCATGAGGAGCGGCTTGCCCACGCGCCAGAAGGCCAGGAGCATCACGAGCAAGGTCAGGGCGAAGGCGAGCACGGTGGCCACGCTGCTGTCCTCGAAGGCCGCCGTCATCTCGTCGTTCGAGAGGGTGGGGCCGCCCGTTACCCCCGCCTGCACGTTGGGGAAGTCGGCCTTGAGGTCCGCCATGACCCCGCGGATCACCTCGATGGCGCGGCGATCGCCCATGAAGCTACCCTTGTCGCTCTTGGGCGTCTCCACGAGCGCGAAGAGCAGGCTCTTGTCGTCGGAGAGGAAATAGCCGGCCTCGGGCGGCCGCTCTCCCAGGGAGAAGAGCGTGCCCCAGGGCGAGCGGTAAGGCGTGGGCCGGTCGAGGCGGTCCACGATCTGCTCCAGCACCACCTGGAGGAACTTGGTGTTCTCCCCGCCGCCCTTCTCGAGGCCCAGGTCGAAGAGGTTCGACACGAAGGCCGAGGCCATGGCCGCGTTGGCGCCCTCCACGAGCCGGGCCAGGCTCGGGTCGCCCGCGAAGCTCTCCATGAACTCCTGGTAGTCGAAGATGCGATCGCGCACTTCCTTGAGCTGCTCGGTGGGCAGGTAGAGGAGGTGCCGGCCCTCGAAGCGCTGGGGATCGACGCGATAGGCGACGCGGGGGAACTTGATAGGCGAGTTGCGGAGCTCGTGCACGAGGCGGGCCGCGTAGGCCTTGGCCGCCTCGAAGGTGCGCGCCTCGATGACGATGACGATGTCCTCGAGCTCGCCGAATTCCCGCGCGTACTGATTGTAGCGGACGACATAGCCGGCATCGCGGGGGAGGAGGTCGCGGCCCGAGGTGCCGAAGCTGAGGGTGCGGACGGTGTAGGTCACCCCCGCCACCGCGAGGAGAAGGGAGATGACGGTGGTCACCACCGGGCGGCGGCAGGAGAGCCGCACGAGGCGCCGCAGAAGCCGACCCGTACGCGATATGACGATCATCCGATGGCGACCATGCGCTCGGCCAAGTGTACCATCGTGGCCCTGCGCGACCTGTACGACCGGATGAAAATCCGGGCTACACCCCGCCGTCGATGAAACGCTCCAGCCTCACTCGCGCCGTCTCGTCCGACCATTGCTCGGGCGGCGACTTCATCAGGTACGCCGACGGCGCGAGGAGGGCGCCCTTCAGCCCTCGATCCATGGCGATCTTGCAGGAGCGGATGGCGTCGATGACCACTCCCGCGGAGTTCGGAGAGTCCCACACCTCGAGCTTGATCTCCACGTTGATGGGCTGGTCGCCGAAGGACCGCCCCTCGAGCCGGATGTGGGCCCATTTGCGGTCGTTGAGCCACGGCACGTAGTCGCTCGGCCCGATGTGGATGTCATCGGGGGCCATCTCGTGGGCGAGCTGGGAGCGCACAGCTTCCGTCTTGGAGATCTTCTTGGAGGCGAGCCGGGAGCGCTCGAGCATGTTCAGGAAGTCGGTGTTGCCGCCCACGTTGAGCTGGCTGGTGTGCTCCATGTGCACGCCGCGGTCCATGAAGAGCTTGGTCAGGATGCGATGCACGATGGTGGCGCCCACCTGGGACTTGACGTCGTCGCCCACGATGGGCAGGCCGCGCTCCTCGAAGCGCCGCCGCCAGTACTCCTCCCGGGCGATGAACACGGGAATGCAGTTCACGAAGCTGCAGCCCGCGTCGAGGATCTGCTCGACGTACCACTTGGTCGCCATCTCGCTGCCCACGGGCAAGAAGTTGACCACCACGTCCGTGCGGGTCTCGCGGAGGATGCCCGCGATGTCCACGGTGGGGCCGGGAGCCTTGGTGATGATCTGGGAGAGGTAGTGGCCGAGGCCGTCGTGGGTCATCCCGCGCTGCACAGGCACGTCGAGATGGGGGACCTCCCCGAAGCGCACGGTGTTGTTGGGCTTGGCCCAGATCGCCTCCGAGAGATCGAGGCCGACCTTGTTGGCGTCGACGTCGAAGGCCGCCGAGAACTCGATGTCCCCCACGTGGTAGTCGGCGAGGCGGGGCCGCATGAGCCCCGGGATGAAGCCGTCGTCAGGCGCGTGCTTGTAGTAGTGGACGCCCTGCACGAGAGCCGAGGCGCAGTTGCCGACTCCGACGATGGCGACGCGTACTGATCCCACGTGGACCTCCTCGTTCTGGTTGATTTTGACGCATCAGCTTACCATAGCCTTGCGCGCTTCCGCAGTCTCAGGCGGGCGCAGTGTCGTGCGGCGGCCCCGGCGCGTGCGCCTTGAAGACGGCCAGGACGGCGAGGCCGAGCACCGCCCAGGTCGCCTCCCGCAGCCGCCGGATCAGGGTGAAGGACAGGCCGGCCGCTCCCGGCAGCCCAAGGGCGACGAAGGCGGCCACGCTTCCGCCCTCGAGCGCGCCCAGGGAGCCGGGAATCATGAACGTGGCGAAGCGGACCGCCGCGCTCACGGCTTCCAGCACGAGGGCGGTGGCGAGCCCCACGGGAATCCCCGCGAGCCCGAGGACGACGTAGATCTCGAGCCCGCCCACCGCCCAGCCTCCCGCGTGCAGCAGGGCGGAGACGGCGACGCGCGGCCAGTGTTCCCGGTAGAGACCGAGGAGATGGCGATCCATATCACGGAGCAGGTCCCGATGGCGCGCGACCGCCCCCACGCCGAGCCGCTCGAGGATCCGTCCCGCGCCGGTCACGCCACCGCGGAGCTGCACGAAGGCGAAGCCACCCACACCGACGATCTCGGCGCCGAGGAGCGCCGCCATGGCGAGAAGCAGCTCCCTCGGCGCCTCGAGGGCAAGGGCGGCGACGGCAAGACCCGCGACGAGGAGGAGGGCCTGGCCCACGACCATGGTCGTCTTGTCCACGACGACGGAGGCGAGTCCCGTGTCGAGCCCGACGCGGTCGCGAACGAGGAACGCCTTGAGGGGCTCGCCTCCCACGGAGGCGGTGGGCGTGGCGAGGTTGACGGCTTCGCCCGCCAGACGCGCGCCGCCGAG
The DNA here is from genome assembly GCA_046723845.1 of Candidatus Methylomirabilota bacterium. GTDB lineage: Bacteria > Methylomirabilota > Methylomirabilia > Rokubacteriales > CSP1-6 > AR37. Next base: position 10,597 of record JBKOVG010000434.1, read on the forward strand.
CGCCGCCCAGCCGACGCGGGTCCCCGGCAGGAGGACGGCCCAGCCCACGGTGTCGAGGGCCACCGCGACGACGAAGGGGACGAACAGGACGACGACCACGCGCCAGCCGAGCGCGCGGACGACGCTCCAGACGGCGGTGGGACCGAGGTCCCACAGGAGCCAGGCGACGCAGACGAGACCGAGGGCGGCGAGGGACCAGTGCAGGGAGCGGGAGGGGAGGGAGGACGGCGCTCGCCGCGCCGGCTCCGCGGAGGGTGCCGGCGCGGCGTCGGCCACGCTACTTCTGGGCCTTGCGCTTCCCGCTGCTCTCCTCGAGGAACTCGTTCTGCTTGGTCTTCATGCGCTCCACGAGGGCGTTGTAGCCGTTGGTCTGGATGATCTTGTTGAACTGCGTGCGGTAGTTCGACACGAGGCTGATGCCCTCGATGTTGACGTCGTAGATCATCCAGCGGTCGCCCTTCTTGGAGAGGCGATAGTCCACGGGGACTTCCGTGCCGTTCTTGGTGATGATCTTGGTGCTCACGGTGGTCAGATCACCTTCCACCCGCTCGCCGCTGTAGATGATCTTCTCCCCCCCGTACAGCTCGATCTTGGAGATGTACGAGCGCTCGAGGAGGTCGGCGAACAGTCCCACAAACTCCGTGCGCTGCGGCTCCGTCAGGGGCTGCCAATAGCGGCCGAGGGAGCGCCGGGCGATCTCGTTGAAGTCGAAGATCTCATCGGCGATCTTCCGCACGGCCCGGCGCCGCTCTAGGGCTTTGCCCTCGCCCTTGAGGGCGGGACTCTCCAGCGTGCTGACCACTCGGTCGATGGCGCCCTTCAGCTGGTCCTGGGCCTGCCCCGCCCAGCCGGTGGCGACCGTGGACAGGAGGAAGAGGACGGTGAGGGACAGCGCCCCGCCGAGCCTCGGTCGATGCGAGCTGCGACCAATCATCGATGACCCTCCACTGAAGTAAGTTGTGCCTACACCTTGCCGAAGACGTACTTGGAAAGCAACTCCTCGAGATCGATGGGCGGCTCCACCTCGGAGATCTTGCCGTTGGGCGGGATGATCTTCTCCGAGCCGCCGGGGCTGATCTGGACGAACTTCTCCCCGATGAGGCCCTTCGTCTTGATGGAGGCGATGGAGTCCTGGGTCAGCTTGACGCTGTCCTGGATGGACATGACCACCCGCGCCTGGAAGTTGTCGAGCCGGATCGCCGTCACCCGCCCTACCTGCACGCCGGCGATCTCGATGGTGGTGCCGGGCTTGAGCCCGCCCGCGGAGGGGAAGTCCGCGTACACCGTGTAGTTCCCCCCGCCCCACAGCTCCACCTTGCCGAGCCGGATGGAGAGCCAGCCCAGGGCGAGGATGCCCAGGATCACGAACACTCCCACCGCGAGGTCCAGCGCGGAACGCCTCATGCGATGTCTCCCTTCAGCTCAGGCAGCATGGTGAACGGACTCGACCTCGCCCCGGATGAAGCGCTGGACGACGGGATTGGTCGAGCTCTGGATAGCCCGGGCGTCCCCCGTCTCCACGATGACGCCCTCATGCAGCATGGCCACGCGATCGGCGATCTCGAAGATCTCGGGGATCTCGTGGCTCACCATCACCGCGGTGAAGCGGAACTTGCCGTGCAGCTCCTGGATGAGGCGATGAATGGTGTTCACGAGGATGGGATCGAGGCCCGTGGTGGGCTCGTCGAAGAAGACGATCTCCGGCTCCGTCACGAGGGCGCGGGCGATGGCCACGCGCTTGCGCATGCCCCCCGAGATCTCCGCGGGATTCTTGTGGCCCATGTCCACCAGGCCGACCTGGGCGAGCTTCTCCTCCACGCGGCGGGCGATCTCCGCCGTGCCCAGGTTCGTCTTCTCGCGCAGGGGGAAGGCCACGTTGTCGAAGACGGACATGGAATCGAACAGGGCGCCGCCCTGGAAGACCACCCCGTAGCGCCGCCGCACCGCCTCGAGGGTGGCGCCCCGGAGGCGGGTGATGTCCGTGCCGTCCACGATCACGGCGCCCGCGTCGGGCCTGAGAAGGCCGAGGAGGTGCTTGAGGAGCACGGACTTGCCGCCGCCGCTGCGGCCGATGATGACCATGATCTCGCCCGTGGCCACGTCGAGGTCCACGCCGCGGAGCACGGGCTGGCCGCGGAAGGACTTGCGGAGGCCCTGGATGCGGATCACGGAAGGACGGAGCCCAGGAAGTAGTTGAAGACGAGGATCAGGACGCAGGAGAGCACCACGGCCTCGGTGGTGGCGCGCGAGACGCCCTCGGCTCCGTGGCCGCAGTGGAAGCCCTTGTAGGTGCACACCCACGGTACGAGCGCCCCAAAGGCGAGGGACTTCCAGAAGCCGACCATCACGTCGGTCATGTCGGTGAAGGCCTGCATCTGCCCGAAGTAGGTGCCGGGGGACATGCCGAGGAGGATGACGGTCACGAGGTAACCGCCATAGATGCCCGCCACGTCGAAGATTGCCGTCAGCATGGGGAAGGTGATGAGCCCGGCGAGCATGGCGGGCACCACGAGGTAGCGCATGGGATTGAGCGCCATCACCATGAGGGCGTCGATCTGCTCGGAGATGCGCATGATGCCGAGCTCGGCGGTGAGGGCGGAGCCGGCGAGGCCGGTGACGAAGACGGCGGTGAGCACGGGGCCGAGCTCGCGCACGAGGGAGATGCCCACCGCGGGGCCCACGAAGGCCTCGGAGCCCACGCGTTGCAGGGTGAGGAAGACCTGGAGGCCGACGGCCATGCCCGTGAAGGCCCCGGTGAGGATCACGATGGTGAGCGACTTGAAGCCGATGAAATAGACGCGTCCAGCCAGCCGCCCGACCTTGAGCGGGGGAACGAAAACGAGACCGACCGCCTCGCCGAGGAAGCGCCCGAACCGTCCCAGCGACTCGACGACGTAGAGGGTGAGATAGCCCAGCGCCCCGATCCAGCGCGCCGGCAGCGGCAGCGCGTGTGGGGCCGAAGAGCCGTCGGTCACGCGGAGGCGCTCCGATACACGCCCAGGGCCCAGAGGGGGAAGTACTTCGCGTAGAGGTGGTACTTGAGATAGAAGACCCGCGGGAAGCCGGTGCCGTTCCAGAGCGGATCTTCCCAGGTGCCGTCGGGATTCTGGCGGTCGATCAGGAAACGCATGGCCTTCTCGATGGCGGGCCCGTCCGCGCGCCCCACTGCGAAGAGGCCGAGGAGCGCCCACGCGGTCTGGCTCGGGATGGACTCGCCGCGCCCGGCCCAGTCGTCGTCCTCGTAGGAGGCGAGCGTCTCCCCCCAGCCGCCGTCGGCGTTCTGCCTCTCCTCGAGCCACCGGACGGCCCGCTGCACGTAGTCCTTGCTGCCATCCTCGCGAATGGCGCTGAGGCCGCGCAGCACCGACCAGGTGCCGTACACGTAGTTCACGCCCCACCGTCCGTACCAGGCGCCGCACTGGTGCTGGCTGCGCTGGATGAAGCCCAGCGCGCGCTGGGCGGCGGGATGCTCGAGCCCGTGGCCGAGCGTGCCCAGGAGCTCGAGGCCGCGCCCCGTGAGGTCCTCCGTGGAGGGATCGAGGAGGGCGCCGTGATCGGCGAAGGGGATGTTGTTAAAGATCAGCCGATCGTTGTCGGCGTCGAAGGAGGCCCAGCCGCCGTCGTCGCCCTGCATGCCGAGGAACCAGGTCAGCCCGCGCTCGATGCAGCGGTCGCGCCGTTCCGCGTCGAGCCCCTGCGTCTTGGCCAGGGCCATCATCACCATGGCCGAGTCGTCGAGGTCGGGATAGAAGTCGTTGTGGTACTGGAACGGCCAGCCCCCCGGCGGCACGTGCGGCCGCTTCTCCTGCCAGTCGCCGGGCACGGTGATCTGCTTGTCCATCATCCACTCCGCCGCGCGGATGAGCTGCGGATGATCGGCGGGCAGTCCCGACTCGAGAAGTGCGTTGGCGGCGAGCGAGGTGTCCCATACCGGCGAGACGCAGGGCTGGTAGTGGAGGGCTTCCCGCGTCTCCACGCCGAGGTTCTCGATCTCCTTGAGCTGGCCGGTGATGAGCGGATGATCCTCCGGATAGCCGAGGGTGCGCAGGGCGAGGACGGCGTTGGCCATGGCGGGGAAGATGCCGCCCAGTCCGCCTGGCACGGCCAGTCGCTCCTCGAGCCAGCGCCGCGCCGCTTCCAGGGCGCGCCCGCGGAACGGGCGCGGGCCGAGGCGCTCCCACCCCTTCAGCGCGTCGTCCACTCCTATGAAGAGGTTCTTCCAGATGAAGCGCTTGGGAGAGAAAGGCCGCGGGATGCGTTTGAGACGCAGGCTCGCCTTCTCGCGCGCCACCGGCCACAGCTCGTCGAGCCGGCACGACTCGGGCAGCCGCTTCACCGGCTTGGAGTCCATGAGCACGAGGAGCGGCACGATGACGGTGCGCGACCAGTAGGAAACCTCGAGGAGATTGAAGTAGGACCAGCGCGGCAGGAGCATGATCTCCACGGGCATGGAGGGCAGCCCGCGCCAGTCGTACTCGCCGAAGAGGGCGAGGAGGATCTTGGTGAAGACGTTGGCCTCCACGGGACCGCCCCAGTCGAGGATGCGCGTGCGCGCCCGGGCCATGGCGGGATCGTCCACGCTCACCCCCGCGACCTTCATGGCGAAGTAGGCCTTGATGGTGGCGGAGATGTTGGCGGGCCCGCCCTCGTAGAGGCTCCAGCCGCCGTCAGCGAGCTGCCGCTCGCGCAGGTACGTCACCATCTTCGCCTCGCGGTCGCGATCCACGCGGTCGAGGAGATGGCCGAGGAGCAAATACTCGCTGGTGATCGTGCTGTCGGCCTCGAGCTCGCCCACCCAGTGTCCGTCCGGGGCCTGCGCGGCGAGAAGGGCGGACTGCGCCCGCTCGATGGCGGCATCGACTTCGGAGTGGACGATCGTGGAAGGACTGCTCACACGCGGTTCCGGGGGCTATGCGTCGCCGGCATCGACCGATACTATCACAGGGGCCGGCGCACGGGCACCCGCGCGACATTGAAAAGTGCCGCAGAGTTCGCTACCGTCGCGCCATGGGCTCCGATGCCACCACCTGGCTGAGCCTTCTGGCGGCCAGCATCGTGCAGCGACCCTACGTCTACACCTTTGTCGCCGTCTTCCTGCTCCTGGCCGGACGCGATCTCGGCTGGCTGCGCATGGCGGGATGGCTCGGGTGGGGCTTCCTCGTCGCGTTCACCGCGGAGTACTGGTCCACGCGCATCGGGATTCCTTTCGGCCTCTATCACTACACGGGAGCCACCGCGGGGCGCGAGTTCTTCATCTCGAACGTGCCCTTCTTCGATCCGCTCTCCTTTCCTTTCCTTGCCTATGCCTCGTATTGCCTCGCGCGCTGGGCGCTCCGGCGATCGCGGGGATGGCAGACGGTGGTCCTGGCGGGCGTCCTCATGACCGGCCTGGACGTGGTCATCGATCCCCTGGCCGTGCGCGGCGACCGCTGGTTTCTCGGGCGCGTCTTTCACTACGCGGAGCCGGGCGTCTACTTCGGCGTCCCCTTCTCCAACTTCGCGGGCTGGGCCCTCGTGGGCGCGCTCATCGTAGGCGGCTACTTGTGGGTGCTCGGCCGGCGGGCGGAGCCGCGGAGCAGTCCGGTGGGGGGCATCGGTCTCTACTACGGCGTCCTCTGCTTCAACCTCGCCACCACAGGACTGATCGGCGAGTGGACACTCCTGGGGGCCGGAATCCTCGTGCATGTAGCCGTAATTCTGATAGTCTATCGGCTGCGGGTACTCAGGGTGAGCCGAGCCTGGATGGGAGTGCCCCGGCGTGGAGCGGCTGCTCCGTCGCCCACGACTCTGACCGACAAGGGAGGTCTCTGAGAAGATGAGTGTGCCGGTGTCTCAGATGTTCACGGTGGCGAGCTACATCATCAAGCAGAAGCTCGCGGGCCGCCGACGCTACCCCTTGGTCCTCATGCTCGAGCCTCTCTTCCGCTGCAATCTCGCATGCGCGGGTTGCGGCAAGATCCAGTACCCCGCCCAGATCCTCAAGAAGCACCTCACCGTCGAGCAGTGCCTCAAGGCGGTGGACGAGTGCGGCGCGCCCATCGTGAGCATTCCCGGCGGCGAGCCCCTCATGTACCCCGACATCGACAAGCTGGTGGTGGCGCTAGTCAAGCGGAAGAAGTACGTCTACCTCTGCACCAACGCCATCCTGCTCGAGGAGAAGCTCGACCTCTTCACGCCCTCGCCGTACCTCACCTTCAGCGTGCACATGGACGGGCTCCGCGAGGACCACGACGAGGCGGTGTGCCGCGACGGCGTGTTCGACGACGCGGTGCAGGGGATCACGACCGCCCTCCGCCGCGGCTTCCGCGTCACCACCAACACCACGCTCTTCGACGGCGCCTCGCCGCTGCGCATGCGCCAGTTCTTCGACGAGATGATGACCCTGGGCGTCGAGGGCATGATGCTCTCCCCCGGCTACAGCTATTCCAAGGCCCCCGACCAGGAGCATTTCCTGCGGCAGACGCGCACGAACCAGCTCTTCAGCGAGATGCTCTCCGGGAACAAGAAGCGCTGGAAGTTCAACCAATCCCCGCTCTTTCTGCGTTTCCTCATGGGCAAGAAGGACTTCGAGTGCACCCCGTGGGGCAACCCCACCTTTAATATGTTCGGCTGGCAGCGCCCCTGCTACCTCCTCCAGGAAGGCTATGCCGCGAGTTTCAAGGAGCTGATGGAGACTACGCGGTGGGAGAACTACGGCAAGAAGAGCGGCAACGAGAAGTGCCGCGACTGCATGGTGCACTGCGGCTACGAGGCGACGGCGGTCGACTACACCTTCAGCTCCCTGAAGGGATTCGCGGAGACGGTGGCCGTCACCCTCACGGGCAAGCTCTAGGCCATGACCCTCGAAGGCTGGGTTCCGCAGATCAACGAGTACCTCTCGCTCGGCGAGGTGGTGGAGTTCGCCTTCGACTACCGGGGCAACACCACCGTGGTCAAGCGCGACGGCACCGAGGTCGTCGGCTACGTCTTCAACCGCAACGCCGACGCGCCGGAGCCTTTCATCCAGCTTTTCGACGAGCAGGGGGACGGCCCCTTCACCATTCCGTACCGCGATATCGCCACCATCAGGTTCACGGGGAAGGACACCGCGGCCGGCAATAGCTGGAAAGCCTGGGTCGAGCGCAAGGAGAAGGAAAAGGCGCTCCGGGGCGCGGCGTCCGGTGCCGACCGGCTTGGCCGCGATCCTGGTCCTCACGGCGGTTGAGCTCGAGACCCGGGCTCTGGCCCGGGCGCTCTTCCTGCCCGCTCGCTCGTCCCGGCCGTTTGTCGCCTTCGGCTCCGATCGCCTGAGCATCGCCCCCATCGGCATCGGCGCCTCGCGGTTGAAGGAGCGCTGGCCGGCGCTCGTGTCCGACGGCGATCATCCTCTCGTGGTCTCCGCCGGGGTGTGCGGCGCGCTCGATCCTGCCCTGGCCGTGGGCGACCTCATCCTGGCCGACAGCGTGATCGACGGATCGGGCATGCGGCACCCCGTCACCGCGGGGGCCCGACGCGCCGCCATTGCGGCGGGCGCGGGCGGCCACGGCGGTGCCATGGTC
>JBKOVG010000230.1:0-13222 GCA_046723845.1 Candidatus Methylomirabilota bacterium
CCCACCACTTGCTTCGGCGATACACCCTACTTTGCTCAGAGCTTCACCATCATTCCGACCGCTACACGATAGAGAGACCCGGCTTAGGAGAAGTACAAAACCTCACATGCTGTGGCAGGGGCTCCTGGGGCCGCCGGCGTCTGAGTCTGGCAGGTTATGTCAGGGGGATACGAGCCCTAGGGCGGGATGACTGCCGTCGGAGGTCGTTCCTGTTGCCCGTCCTCCAGACGCTGTCCACAATCATTCCCTTTTGACCACGAATGTCAGCCTAGCAGGACCCTTGCAGCGATGAGCACTTGTGAGCGGTATTTCATCAGGGATTTTGGAGCACCGGGGATTGCCTGGTCTCCAAATGGTTGAGTCGGGCCAGCTTCCTTCTTGCGACGAGTGGACCGACCTTACGGGCGCCACGCTGGTCGATCGTCAGCGGCAACATGAAGGTGAAGGTCGAGCCGATCTCCCCTTCGGCTCTGACTGACGTGGTACGCGCTTCTCAGGCGGCGGGCCTGATGTTCTGATTGATGCGGAAGAGGTTCGCCGGGTCGTATTTCTTCTTTAGCTCCGCTAGCCGCGGATAGTTGTCGCCATAAGTCGCCTTAACACGCACCTCGCCTTCGTCGTCCATCATGAAGTTCGAGTAGGCGCCTGGGAGATTATAGGGGTGAACGGCCTCCCAATAGGCCTTGCCCCAGCGCGTCAACGGGTCCGCTTTCTGGGGGTTGGAATCGATCCCGGCGATGACCATCGACCAGGTCGCGTCTCTGGCGCTCCAGGCGGTCTCGTCCTTAGCGACGCGGCGGACGGCACCGTCGATCGGGTAGAGATGCATTAGCGACAATTCGCTCGGCGCGTTCGCGGCCTGCTGGATGTGCGCGTCGATCGCCTCGTCGGGGAGCGACTTCACGAAGTCACCCTTCCAGTACCATTGCAGCCCCTTGGGAAAGAATGGATCGAACAGGCCCTGCATGGCCGGGAACGGCATGAGACCCATCCAGTTGAAGATCGGAGCGGGCAGAGCGTCGAGTAGGGGCGCCAGCGCTTTTGTGCCCTCCTCGGCCGGGCCGTTGTAGCTGGAGATCAGGGCGCAAGCCCGCTTGCCCCAGCCTTCGCGCGGGAAGGGATCCATGGATGGAACGGTTTTGAGGCCGACAAAGGCGCCAAGCTCCTCCGGCGCGTTCGGCAGGAAGTCACGGTAGGCACGCATGATCGTTCGCGCGTGCTTTGCGGCGTCCCAGAAGATCGGCCCGGCGTAGACCATGCTGACTGGGTGAGCCTGGAACAGGAAACTGGTGATCACGCCGAAATTTCCGCCGCCACCGCGAAGCGCCCAGAAGAGGTCAGGGTTCTCCTTCTTGTTCGCCGTGACGAAGCTGCGGTCCGCCAGAACCACATCGGCCTCGATGAGATTGTCGATGGTCAGCCCGTATTTGCGGGTGAGGTAGCCGGTCCCGCCGCCGAGCGTCAGGCCGGCGACGCCGGTCGTCGAGACGATGCCGAATGGGACGGCCAGTCCGAAGGCATGGGTCGCGTGGTCGACGTCGCCGGAGGTGCAGCCGGGCGCCACCTGCACTGTCTTCTTTGCCGGATCGACGCGGACGCCCTTCATCATCGACAGGTCGATCACGAGGCCGTCGTCGACGCTGCCTAAACCGGGACCGTTGTGGCCGCCACCGCGGATGGCGATAAGCAGCCTGTTCTCGCGGCCGAAGTTCACCGCGGCGATGACATCGGCCACGTCGGCGCAGCGAGCAATCAACAGCGGCCGCTTGTCGATCATGCCGTTGTACAACTTGCGGGCGTCATCGTATTCGGGATGATCGCGCCCGATCAAGGTGCCACGGAGACTTTGCCCAAACTTGGCAGCAGCTTCATCGTTCATGACCATTCTCCTCTACGTGAAAGGGATCACCAGCCCGATGGCGTAACCGTTAGGTCAAAGCCCTCGCCCGATTTATGGTCAATCGTCTGTTTCTCTTGCTCGAGCGCGTAAGTAACAGAACGCCTTTTCTAGAAACCTGCGGCCCTGGGTGCCCGTGTCAGGGCGAGTCAGCTGATCTGCGGCAGGTCAGGCTGGGCAGGCCTCCCTCCGTATGAGGTCGAGCAGAGCCTGATCGCCGAACGGTTTCGCCAAGAACCCAGCCACCCGAGACTGCCTGACTCGGTGCTGGAGACAGGCAGAGTTGATCAGTTGGTGGCTTAAGTCAAGATCGATGGGGATGTTGCGTTTGCTGTCGGTATGTAAATCGTCTTCCACTCGTGCGCCGACGGGCTCAATGGCCTCGTCCTTGGTGAGCGCGAATAGAAGGCTGACAGAACCTTGCGAGATCGGTCCCACTGGCATAGGCCAGCAGTGAACGGAACAGATCTCAAATCTGTGGGAGTGGGCTCGAGTCACGAGTTGACACGGCCAGCTGTTTCATAGAAGGCAAGATGAACGTGCCCCCGGCGACGCTAGCCCGTCCGTGGGTCCCATCACCGTCACATAAGGTGCCCGACTCGGACGCTGGCCTAGGAACCGCAGGCACAGCTCTTGCCGGCACAGACGCGTACCGCCTAGGCGACCTGTGAGTCGCGGCACGCGCTGTTGGGCCTTTCACCCCGGAGAAGATCTCTGGGCCTCGACCTGCGCGAGCCAGTAGTCCATGCCCATGTGGGCGAACATGCCCGCGGCCAGCGAGAAATGGTTGCGCGCCTCCTCCGAGGCGCCGGCCTGGCGCGAAAGGTGGCCGAGGATCAGGTGTCCCCGAGCGACTAGTGGGCGGGCGCCGAGGTCATCGGCCAGCGATACGGCTTGTTGGGTCGCCGTGCGCGCCGCCTCGAGGTCTGGATGCTCACCGAGCGCATGGCTTGCGGCGAGGGCAAGGAACACTTCGGCCTCGGCGGCGCGTTGCCCACGCGCTCGTGTCGCCTGCAGAGCCCGATCGATGGTCGTCATCGCGTGGGCTACTCGACCGGCTCGGACGTGGGCATCGGCCAGCCACGCGAGGCTCAAGGTATGCATGGCCCGGAACTGGATGGACTCGGCGTACTCTTCGCTATCCTCCAGCATCTTCACGGCTTCACCATGGCGTCCGGCCAGACTCAGTGCCCGGCCCAGGAAGGTCTCGGCCAGGACCCGCAGCACGGCAAACCCACCCGCCCGAGCCATGTCGACCGCCCGCGCGAGCCACTGCAGGGCGCGCGGAAGGTCTCCCTGGACGACATACGGAAAGCCCGCCGACTGCACGGCGACGGCGATGCTGTAGGGATGACCCGCGGCCTCGGCCACGCGAAGGGCGTCCGCGGTCATGGCCAGGCCCCCGGTGAAATCTCCGAGGCACGCCAGACCGTATCCCAGCCATGCGCGGCTGATGACGCCCGGGAGCGCCGGCATGCCCAGGCGCTGAAACTCGAGGCCGCCGCTCAGGATTTCACCGCTTCGTCGATAGACTTCGACGCCGCGGCGGTAGTCCCCGGCGAACATGCAGCTCAAGCCCAGGTGGTAGTTCGCCGCCGCTTCGAGGGAGGTGTCGCCAAGCGCCTGGGCGATCTCGAGGGCGCGCTCACCGGCCGCGAGGCTGGGCTCATGCTGCCCGAGCCACCAGAAGCAGCGGTTCATGTACGAAAGCACGCGAGCCAGCCGGGGCTTGTCGTCAAGAGCGACGGCGAGACGCTCGGCCTCCGCGAGGAGGTCGAGCATGCGGGGAAGATCGCCCACCGCGTTCAGGACAGCGAGGAAGTCGAGCCGAAGATCGACGCCCTGTTCCAGGGTTTCCGCGCACTCAGGCAGATGCGCCAGCGCCTCTTTGGTTCGCTCGAGGACAACCAGCGCCTCGCGGTACGCGGACCGGCTGGCGGCCCTGCCCCCTGCCTCGCGCCCGTAGAGGAGCGCCTTGTCCCATAGCTCGCCACGGAACGCGTGGCCCGCCAGCCGGTCGACGTGCTCGGAGAGGCGGCCCGACCATATGTCCTCGATCGCGCCGACGATGCGCGAGTGAAGGACGCGCCGCTGGTCTCGGAGCAGGCTCGCGTAGACGACCTCGAGGGTCAGCGCATGCTTGAATGTGTACTCGAGATCGGGAAAGAAGCTCGTCTCGTAGAGGAACTCGGAGGTCTGGAGGTGGGCGAGCCCACGACGCAGGTCTTCCTCGGCCAGCTCGGCAATGGCGAGCAGGAGCCCGACCGGCACGTCCTTGCCGATGACCGAGGCCGCCTGGAGCAACCGCTTGTCCTCTGGGGGAAGGCGGTCGATGCGCGCCGCGAGAATCGCCTGGACCGTCGGTGGCACCTGGATGGCCGTGGCGTCTTGCGCGAGCCGATAGGCCCCCCGCTCACCGATCAGCGCCTTGGTTTCCGCGAGGGTCCGCACGCTTTCCTCGAGGAATAGGGGGTTGCCCTCAGTCCGTTCAATGAGGGTGCGTTTGAGCGAGTCCAGGGTCTTGTCGGTCCCAAGCAGGCTCGTGAGCAGGGTCTCTGCGCTCTCCGCCGGCAAGGGGTCGATGCGGAGCTGCCGGTAGTAGGTCTTGCTGCCCCACCCGTGCTGGTATTCAGGGCGATAGTTGGCGAGCAACAGCAGCCGGGCCGTCGGCAGGCTCTCGACGAGGCTATCGAGGAGGGCTTGGGTCTCGGCGTCGATCCAGTGCAAGTCCTCGACGAGCAGCATGAGCGGCTGGACTTGGCTTTCCCGCAGCAGCAGACGCTTCACGGCGTCCAGTGTCCGCTGCCCGCGCTGCGGGGGATCGAGCCGCCCCCACGCCTCATCCTCGACCGGCACCTCTAGGAGCGAGAGCAGCGCCGACAGGGAGGGCTCCAGCGCCCGGTCCAGGGACAGGACCTTGCCTGTCACCTTCTCGCGGATAATCCGCGTCTCGTCGCGCCCTTCGATGTGAAAGTACGCCTTGAGGAGATCGATAACTGGGAGATAGGCGGTGGCTTTGCCGTAGGAGACGGAGCCGGACTGCAGCAAGAGCCAGCCGTGGGCACGATGGGAGTGGGTGAACTCCCAGTAGAGGCGGGACTTGCCGACGCCGGGCTCGCCGACCACCGCGACGACTTGGCCGTGCCCGGCCTGCGCCCGCTCTAGGGCCTGGCGGAGCTGATCCACCTCGCTGTCGCGACCGACAAAGCGGGTGAGCCCACGGGCGGCCGCGGCGTGAAGGCGGGAGCGCGAGGCCCCTGCGCCGACGAGTTCGTAAACCTCCACCGGCGCGGGCAGGCCCTTTACCGGCAGGGGACCGACGGGCTTGACCTCGACGTAGCCTTCCGCCAGCTCCATCGTGGCCGGGCTGAGGAGAATGCTGCCCGGCTCAGCGAGCTGCTCCATCCGAGCGGCAAGATGGGTGGTCTGGCCGACAGCCGTGTAGTCCATGTGCAGATCGCCGCCGATGGCGCGCACGACGACCTCGCCGGAATTCAGACCGACGCGGATACGGACCGTCACCCCGTGCTCCCGGCGCGCCCCCTCCGCGTACCGCCTGACCGACTCCTGCATCCGGAGCGCCGCATAGCACGCGCGCACCGCATGGTCCTCGTGGGCCAAGGGCGCGCCGAAGAGCGCCATGATCCCGTCACCCATCACCTGGTTCACCGTGCCCTCGTAGCGGTGGATGGCCTCCATCATGTGTTCGAGCACGGGGTCGAGCAGCTTGCGTGCCTCCTCGGGATCGCGGTCGGCGAGGAGCTCCATGGAGCCCTTGAGGTCGGCGAACAGCACCGTCACCTGCTTTCTCTCGCCTTCGAGGGCCGCCTTCGAGTTCAGGATGCGTTCGGCGAGGTGCTTCGGGGTGTAGCTCTCGGGGGAGGTGAATCGTGAAGCGTTAGTCCGCTGCCCCTTATCGGTCTGGATTAGCGGCTGGCCACACTTCCGGCAAAACCTAGCCCCCGGCCGATTGGGTTCCCCGCAGACGGCGCAGGCCGCCTCGAGGCGAGCCCCACACTCGTCGCAGAACGTCGCGTCTACCGGGTTCTCGTGCTGGCACCGGGGACAGGTCATGCCGGTGTGCAACCTCGGGCGTAATCAACGGTCAGACGGGTGCGGCCACCGTAGCCCTTTGGGGGACAGGTGGTCAAGCAGCGCTATAAGGACCACCGCGAAGGAGCCAACGCAAAGGTCGCCCTGTTGAACGCGCCGCTCGCGCCCCGGTGACCTCCGCGACGGCTTTCACCCGAGAAGCTTGCACGATGGCCGCGTCAAAAACCTCGCTGAGGGAACGCGGCGCATCTGCGCTGGCTGGCGCACGTGGTGTGTCCGACGCCAGCCCAGCAGATCGTGTTCCAGGAGTACGTGAAATTCCGGTTCTGCGGGGCCGGCCCCCGGGCTGCGGGTCTGGCCGCCGGCCGATTTCCCAGGAGCCATCGCCCGCAAGAGAGTGGTCAGGCCACCGCAAAGTCAGGGGATCGCGCGTGGTCTCATGGAGTCCTCTCCACCCCACGAGCACGAGGAACGCTACGGCTTGACAACGTCCACGCCGACGAACACGATCTTGCCCGGCCCCCGGTTCTCGGCGCAGTGGGTGACGTCACGCGATCCGGTGATGACATCGCCCGGCTTGAACTGCTTCATGGAGCCGCCCTCCCGCAGCTCCGTCAGCGTCCCTTCCAGGATGTACGCGAACTCCGGCCGGTCCTTGTGGCTGTGAAGGCCGGCGACGCCTCCGGGCTCCACCGTGATGGTTCGCAAGCGCAGCTGATAGCTCGGCATGTCAGGCGCGAGATCGATGGTGCTCACCACCTTTGCGTCTAGCCCTTTATTGTCCTTCGGCGGGCTCTGTTGGCCGATGGCCGTCCCGATCCCGATCCCGGCTACCAAAGTGAGGAACCAAGCCCCTAAGCGGAGAAACCGCATTGCCGTCATGAGTGTCCTCCTTTGAGATCGCTGGGTGGCGTCGCTCGCGCATGTCCACGTGCGGCGCGATGAGCTCGATGCCGGACGCGACTATAGTGAAGACGCGGCGGCAAATCCAGGCGGCTCATTATCGAGATTCCACACTGCGACACTGCCGCCGGCCAGTGTTCCACCGTCGCGCCTTGTCGGCAGCCCTCCGCGCGGACGCTCTGCCTGGCCGAGGTCTCCCGTGTCGGCGCCGATGAGCTGCCGTCGGCCGGGTCTTCGTCACCACCGCCGACAGCCGTGACAGTGGGCCGCCCCGTTACCGCGCGTGGTGGCATGTCCCTCGACTCCATCGCCTACGCTCCGCGTATTGCCCTAACATGCCTGGGGCCATCACCATCGCCGACCTCGGGCGCTGGCTTCCATCGCCGTGCGGCGAACGCTACGCTCAGCGGCCACGGGCGAGCAACGCGACCCCGCGGTCCGCTGAAGCGGAAAGTTCGATGCCCCGTATACCAACAGTACGCAGGAATACAGGAGAAGCGGTCACTCGATGACCTTGTCCGCCCGCAACAACACCGGTTGAGGGATCGTCAGCCCAAGCGCCTGCGCCGTCTTGCGATTGACGACCAGTTCGAACTTGGTCGGCTGCTGGACGGGGAGGTCCCGGGGCTTGGCGCCCTTGAGAATCTTATCGACGTAGGTGGCCGACCGCCGGAACAGATCGCGGAAATCAGGCCCATACGACATGTATGTCACTCAAGAATCACGTCAGCGCGGCCACGTATAGAGGGAGCAATGTCGAGACCGAGCGCTCGCGCGGTCTTCAAGTTCACGACGAGCTCGAAGCGTGTTGGCTGCTCGATCGGCATGTCGCCCGGTTTAGCACCCTTTAGAATCTTGTCGACGATAAAGGGTGCGGTAGAACTGTTCCTGCAGGTTCGAACCGTATGACATTAGTCCACCCGCATCTGCCCATTCCCTGAATCCGTACATCGCCGGCAATCGCTGCTTCGCGGCGAACTCGAGGATCTTCGGTCGGTTGCGCCCCGTCACGAAGTCTGGATATACCAGCATGGCGTCGGGGCGCTCTCGGCTGAGCGTCATGAGAGCGTCGACCACATCGGCGTCCGTACGAACGCTCATAGGGCGGAGCTCTGCTCGCAGCGCGGGTGCCGCCTCATTCATCAGTTTCATTCCGAGCGCCGGACCCGGATCGTCGGGGTTGAAGAGGATCGCAATACGCCTGACACTCGGGAACGCCTCCTTAAGGAATTGAAGCTTCTTCGGACTCACCTCGGCGGACAGGCAGGTCGAGCCCGTCATGTTGCCGCCTGGACGCACCAGGCTCCCGACCATTACCTCGACGGAGTCACATGAGGTGACAACGATAGAAACGGTCTTCGTCGCATCCCTCGCCGCCAGGATCGGTCGGTAACCACCGGTGATGATGAGGTCCACCTTCGCACCAACCAGCTCAGCCGCGAGCTCGGGCAGGCTCTCCAGCTTCCACGCCGCATAGCGCGACGCAAGCGTGATGTTCTGGCCCTCGATCCACCCCAACTCGCGTAGACCTCGTAGGAGTGCTTCACGCAGTGGCGACGGTGTATCGGGTGCCGGCGCCGGGCCGGCCGATAGTACGCCCAGCCGGACACTCCGTGCCGGTTGCGCGAACGCACCGCCTGCCGTGAGCACGATCAGCGCGAGAGTGACCCCAAGCCAACCTCGTAAAACGCGGCTCACGCAGCATCCTTGGGTCATCGCCCGCCCTCCTCACATCGCGCTGCTGCCGAACGCTTAGAACTGCGTTATCTAATTGGCACGCCCGATCCATTCCCACCCGACGATGGGCGCCGCACGGGCCTGCTCCCGCCTGACGGTTGGAACCCGGCCAGGACGTCGCCCATCGAGTACCTCGCGTCAGAGGGTAGCCAACACTAGCCCCCTCCGGCGGCGGTCGTCCCCGTGGGGTCTCCGTCCCCCTGACGTAATCTGCCAGACTCAGACGCCGGCCGCCCCAGGAGCCCCTCCCACAGCTGCGCGACGTGCTCGATCCGCGCGTGGAGCGCGGCATGTGATGCGCGGAAGACTTACTATGTTTGACCGGTCGCATGCGGCCAGCGACACCCGATGGAGCGAGCGCCACGCGCCGGCGTCGCGGCAGAATGCGGGCGCCCTGCTATCCGTGGAGCTCGACCACGTCCCCATCGGCCAGAGTATATTCGCGCCCGACGTGGTGTCCGCCGAACCCAGACCTGCCCCACACCCGCGCGTACTCGAGGGAGCGCGCGAGGTCCTTGTGAACGAGCCGCGCGACGTCTTCGACGGTCTGGCCGCGACGCAGAGTAAACGGCCGCTCCCGGTTGGGTGGGCGGCCCGGAGCCTTCGTGTAGACGCGCACGATACCCAGGTGGCTAACTAGCCAAGGGCCGATCTCCGCAAGGCCCTGCCCCGTGGTGGCCGAGACAGCACGGGCGGGGTAGCGAAGCCCCGTGATCTCCACCAGCGCCCGCAGATCGACGTCCGCGTCGGCGAGGCCGTCCGCCTTGTTGGCGAGGAGCAGGGTGGGAAGCTGGCGCGCGAAGGGATCGTGATCGTCCTCCGTGGCCTCCCCCCTGGACGCGCCGTCATTCCAGCGGTGGTCCAGGGTCACGCGCGCTTCCCGAAGGACCGCGTGCATGGCCTCGACCTGGTCGAGGCATGCGGGGTCGCCAAGATCCACGACGAGCAGACCCGCGTCTGCCGTCTCGAGCGCGCCCGAGAGCCACGGTACCGGGTGCTCGGGCGAGACGGCCGGCAGGTCCACGAGCTGAAAATGGATATCCTCGCATGGCATCATCCCGGGCTCTGGATACCGCGTCGTGAACGGATACGGCGCAATATGGGCCCCGGAGCCCGTGAGCCGCGCATGCAACGACGACTTGCCCCCATTCGGCGGCCCGATCAACGCGATCTGCGCCGCGCCCTCGGGCCGAATCACGAGGGCCGGGCCGCCGCGCATCCCCCCCTTCTTGGGGCGCTCGAGTTCTTCGGACAGCTCCTTGACGCGCCGTTTGATGTCACCCTGGAGATGGTCCGTTCCTTTGTGCTTGGGAATCACACGGAGCATCTCCCGCAGCCACTCGAGGCGCTCCTGCGGGTCGCGCGCCTTGCGGAATTGCGCCTCCGCTGCCTTGTACTCGGGAGTGAGGTTGGCAGGCATGACGGTATCCGACTCAGGCGAAGAGCGCATGGCCGGCTTGATCGAGCATGGCGAGCCCGCGCATCTCCTGGTCGAAGAGCGGAACGACGGTCCGCACGGCCTGCCAGGTCACTTCACAGTGCTTTCAGTGATTGAAGCGGGTGGGCACGTAGGCGATGACTTCGACCCTGATCGGCTGATCGAGAGACGGTGAGGTCATGGGCAGGCCCCCGAGCGAGAATGGATCGGCGGAATGGTATACAGGGTTCGTCCGGACCGCAAACCCCGACTTGACGCAATGCGGGGTGAGGTAGGGCGCCACGTGGATGACGAGGCGCTGGAGCGCGCCGCCGCGCAGGGCGCGGACACGCCTGAGTCGTTCGCCTTGCCTGTTGATCACCGGCTCCGTCGCCACGGCTTGACCCCTCCGCATCCTTGCGAGCACACTCCAATCGTGCGGATCCCTCCGAGTGGACAGAAGGAGGCGCCCGATGCCCATCCTTATGAAGCTCCGGGAGTTGCTCGAGCAGGAGAACGTCCCCTATTCGGTTCGCTCTCACCCCGAGGCCAACACGGCCCTCCGCGGCACTTCTCCCTACGCGAAGCGGCGCCGGTGGCCGTTGGCCGCTAGCTTCCTGTGCCTTTTCTTCGTGTCTGCCGCCGGTCCAGCCGTAGCCGACACCTCTCGGTTCTTCACTTTCGAGGACGCAGACATCCAGACCGTCGTCAAGCAGGTTGCTGCGCTCACGGGAATCACATTTCTGTTCGACCCGGAGCAAGTCAAAGGGAAGATCACACTGCTCGCTCCGAAGGCGGTGGCCCCGGAGGAGGCGCTCGAGCTTCTGAGATCTGTGCTCGCCTTGCACGGTTACACCCTCCTCAGCAGAGCGGAAGGTATCTGGATCGTCCCTGCCGAACTGGTCGCCAGTGAGGTCTTCACCATCAAGGTGGTCCCGCTCAGTTACGCACGGGCGGGGGAGGTGGCGTACGCGCTCTCGTGGGTCGCGCCGCCCTCAGTTCGGATCGTTCCTTACTACCCGACCAACAGCGTGATCATCTCGGGACATCCGGCGGCCGTGGCGGGGTTGATCGACCTTATCAAATGATGGAAGTAGGCAACACAAACCACACCCCGGCTACCTGCCTCGGGCACGACGCTGACGGCTCTCGATCCCCGGCGCGTCCCGTCAAGGCGCCTTGACGGGCTGACCCGAGAGGCATAGGGTCTAGTCACTTCTCGATACGACCCTAAGCGAGGGCGGCGATGCCGCTACTCCGGGTTCCCGCACAGCTTTTCGGCGCCTGCGATGACCATCTCGATGGGCCGCGGGAGCGCTCGCCTGCCCGCGACCCGCCCACAAGCCTCGTCCCTTTTACCTCTGGCGCG
The DNA here is from genome assembly GCA_046723845.1 of Candidatus Methylomirabilota bacterium. Classification (GTDB taxonomy): domain Bacteria; phylum Methylomirabilota; class Methylomirabilia; order Rokubacteriales; family CSP1-6; genus AR37. The sequence continues at coordinate 11,377 of JBKOVG010000230.1, forward strand.
ATGAGATCGGTGCCACCCACAGGAGGATCGCCATGGGAGCCTATTGCAAGCTCGACTACATCCGTCGGCACCCCTCCGGACTCGGCGAGATCATGGAGGTGAAGCGGTTCTCTACCTACTACGATGCGGCCATGTTCGGTGACCGGGGCGAGATCGCTTGCATCTCCCACAAGGGCTGTCTGCTCGAGATCGTGGCCGCCAGTGAGGCCAGGCATCCTGAGGTAAAGCGGCTCCTGCCCGGGCAAGTCATCCGTTATACGCGGTCCTTCTTCTTGGGCGACCGGTTCGAGCTCCCGAGCGGCACGAGGGTGGGGCTGCACGAGCTCGTCGGCTTCAAGCTGCAGCTCGCGCCCCCCAGGACCGCTCCGCCGCCCGAGGAGGACGTCATCCTCCAGCGTGCGACTTGCGGGAAGCCGGGCATGGCCGAGGCGGGCGCGGATAGCGCCGCAGCTACGCGGAGGTGACCGGGCGAGTCGAGCCGCTGAAGGAGTGACCGGCCTCAGCAGCGAGGTCTGGGCAGCGTGGAGCGCCTGCGAGCCTGGATCAAGCCGACATCCGGCACGTGTACACGCGGCACCCCGGCGGGTTCGCGCGGCGCTCCCACGTAGTAGCTGCGACCGCGGCCGGCCCGGTAAACCTGTTTCTTGGAGAGCCATGATGCAAGGAGAGCACCGTGATGCCCTCGTTGACCATGCGGATGGCGGGCGGTGCGCTTGCGTGGGCGTGCACCCCCGGCGCCGCTCCTGGTTTGTTGGGCGGTGCAAAGGGAGGTTGGGGAATGAGAAAGCTCATGGAGTCCTTGAGGTTACTTCTGACCAAGATGCGAAGACTCGTCAAGCGGCAACGAGGTGCCCCAAAAGGTTAGGTGCTCAAGAAGCGCCAGAACCAGGTTCGCTTCACTCGACAGAGAAAGGCCGTCGGACTCGACGGGAGGAAGTCGATGCCCAAGTATGAGTTCATGTGCGACAGCTGTAAGAAGAGCTTCGAGGTCGTGCTGACCGTCGCGGAAAAGGCCGCAGCGAAGGTTCAGTGTCCGACGTGTGGCAGCGGAAAGGTCACGTCCCAGATGGCGATCTTCAGCGCGAAGACCTCGCGGAAGAGCTGAAGCCCACGGGAGGATGATCTATCGATGACGAAAAGACCGCCGGCCAAGGAGAAGGCCGTGAAGCCTCACCTCCGCGAGATCGTCGACTGTCTCGACGAGACCCTGCGGCTTCAGTCGCGAGTTATGGATCTCACCGAACAGGTCTACGCGGCGGCGGGGATGAGGCCGGGCGATCGCACGCTTCGAGGGAAAGTGACCGGACTCCTCTTCGGGCTCCAGGCGCACTTGGACGAGCTCCATCGCCTGGCCGAGACGGCGTCACGCTCGCGCTTCGCCTGGTCTGCCGACCCGCACGCCCGGGAGTATGCTGCGCTGTGGCGGGCCGCCATCATCCTGCGCGATCAGCGAACCCTCATGGACTCCCTGGCCCAGGGAGGATAGCTTGGCGCGCTGTCGAAATGATTCTGTCATTTGGCCCGAGCCCGCCCGTGCCAGCGTCGTGTCGGCGTGCAGGCAGGCTCGTGTCCTTCGCCAACAGCCCAGCCAGCTCGAGCTAACGGCCGAGCAGCAGTCCGTCCCCGGCATTGGCCCACGCCTCGAATGCCCGCATGGGCACGTCGGGGTTGAGGTCCGGCACCACGATGGATATCGGGAGGGAAGCCGGATACTAGGGAGCCGTGAGCCTGCCGGTCACCGTGAAGCGTCCTGCGCCCTGCGGGGTCACCACCACCATCTCAGCAGGAGCCGGCATGACTCCGCTCAGCGCCGAGATGGTGGAGCCATGGGAGACCAGCACCACGT
>JBKOVG010000194.1:0-4913 GCA_046723845.1 Candidatus Methylomirabilota bacterium
GGATAGGTGAAAGCCCGCGATCGGCTGCGCGCCTTGCAGCCCGACGGCCGGCGTTTCGCATCCTGACCGTCGACGATTTCACCCGCGCGTGCCTGGCGATCGACGTCGATACCTCGATCGGCCGGCGGCGTGTGGCTGAGGTCTGCAACGGTTGATCGACACGCGCGGGCCACCGGCGATGCTGGTCACCGACAATGGCGCACAATACACCGCGACGGCCACGGTGCTGTACGCGCACGAGCTCGGGCTCGTGCCGATCACCACGGCGGCTTACAGCCTGCAGAGCAACGGCCTGGCCGAGGCGTTCATCGGGACGTTCAAGCGTGATTACGTGGACGGCGCCGAACTGCGAGACGCCGGCGACAGAGAGGGCAAGTTTCCACGCCCTGATCGTGCTGAGAAGCTCGGACCGAATGCTACCGCGCGGCGCGTCAGGCCGAATGCGCAGAACGCCGACGCCGCCAGACGCCGATGAGCCCAGCGGTGGCGACGGCCGCAGCGAGCACCTGGGCGATGTCGACCAGCAGGTATGCCGCGCTGATCGCCAGCTCGCCACTGACCCAGGTGGCCACCGCGCCGAGGACAGCGCTGAGCACGACCATCACGTGCCATCGCAAGCGCGACGGCGACACCACGGTTGGAACCACCAGTCCGACGATGACACCGGCGAGCACTGGGAACACTTCGTCCATGGCGACACCCTCCCTCGAGGCCTGCGACGGTTAGGCTTTCACCTTGAAGAAGAACGGGTCGATCGACGGCGCCACCGGCGTGGTACCGTCCAGCGCCAGCAGCCGGTGCGTAGCGAAGTCGGCGTTGCGCTGGTACACGACCCCGTTGGGGAAATTCGCATTATCCGGGGTGTTGTTGGCGGAGAAGATCCCGTAGAAGTCCCGGCCCACGGTCACCAGATGATCGTAGTCGCCGAGGTAGGGATCGAACGTCTTGGCGGGCGTGCTCGCCGGAGCCGTGCACAGCACGAGGTCCGCCCAGTTGGCGCCGTTGGGCGACTGCCGGAAATGCGTGACCCAGCGTCGGGTCGCGCCCGTGCCGGTGAGCTGCTGATAGAGCAGACCGATAGCGCCCACGCTGTTGATAGCGAGGGCGGCGTTGGTGGCGTTCAGCAGCGTGAGGTGATCGGCGGCTGACCAGGTGACGCCGCGATCGGTCGAGCGACGCACGTGAATCGTGAGGATCGACCCCGGCGTCTGATCGGCCCAAGCGAGGTACACAGTGCCGCTCTGATTGGCTCGCCGATCGACGGCCATGGACAGCGTCCCGCCGAGTCGCTGCTGCCCTGTGGCCGATGAGCCGTTGCGGTTGAACGGGATGCGGACGTTGCGGGCGACGAGACGCCCGGGCAGACCGTCGCTCGGTTCCACGAGGCTCCGGAACGGATTTGACCCGAGGCCGGCCGGGTCGTCCCGGACGATTACCACATCGGTGGTGACGATCAGTGTGTTGCCGGGAAAGCTACCGCTCTGTGCCCGCCACCCGTAGTACGCGGCGTAGGCGGTGCCGTCGGGATGCGCGACGGGCCGGATCTGCGGCCCGTCCTGGCCGGCCGTGGCTCGCGGCTCGATCCGGACCGACCTGAAGGCAGGGTTCGCAACTCGGCCATTGGCGGTGATGTCGACGGTCGCCGTCTGCTGTCCCGCCTGGAAGTCATTGTTGCCGATGTAAACACGGTCGCGCCCGGACTTCGAGATCGCGTGCGTGAACGGCTGGTCGTTGTCGGGCCGGCTGCCCAGTGTCTGCATCGCCGCCGTCGTATTCGTGCCGCGCAGCGTCTCAAAGTTGAAAGTGGGGTCGCGCAGAATGCCACCATAGAGGCGATTACCGTTGGTGCCGAACGAGAGCGAGATATCGCCAGTCCCCAGGGCACTGCCGGCCCTGCTGGGCACGACCGAATTCAGGCGCCACGTGTTGCCGCCGTCGTTCGAGAGGTAGACGGGAGCCAACGAGCCGCCCATCGGATCTCCGGTGAACGCGGTGCCCACGATCTCGAGGGGATGTGCCGGATTCACCGTGATGCTCGGCTCGCTGTCCTGGTTGATCTCACTGCTGAGCGAGCGCGGGACCATATTGACGACGAGGACCTGACCCCCGGCGAGCTTCGCCCTTCCGCGCGTAATCCGATGATCGGCGCGTGATGACCTTCTGCGGCGGGCCATCGCTCAGCGACCTCCCTTCGAGCGGCGTCGGGGTTTGGAACGCGCTCGGCGTGCCGCGGTCGCCGGCGGCTTCGGCCGGGCTGCCGGCGCGCTGGCTACCAGCTGGATCTGCGGCAGCCGCTCGAGCGGCTGGAAGTCGCTCGGATGCAGTGCGGTATACTCCGGCGCCTTCAGGGTAGCGAAGCTGGCGGCCCTGGCCGTGGTGGCCGGGATCTGCTGTTTGTGCAGGAGGAAGACTCCTTCCTGACCGGCCTGGAACTTGGGCGCGTGGTACCAGCGGACGTCGGTGCTGCTGGGGAAGCGTACGACCACCTGCTTGCGCCGCTCGGATCCCTTGTGGGTCTCGTCGACGTCGATCACGGCCTCCTGCCACATCGGGGCGTGCTCGCTGATTCGCTCGGTGGTACTGCCACTAGCCACCCCCCTTGCCCGCGCCTGGGCTTCGGCGGCGGGGACGCGCACGCTACTCACGCGCCCGGTCACGATCAGGTCCGCACGCGAGGCCTGAGTCATGGCCTCGCGCGCCTGCAGACTGCGCACCGGATCTTCCGGGTATGCAGCCGCGGCCGCCATCCTCGGCGTCGTCGCCTCCTCGTGGCCGAGCGACCGCACGGCCAGGCCGTCGCCAAAGATCCAGCCCGTCGTGTGAAAGATCAGCGCCTGGCCCTGGCGCACGCGCTCACCTGGCGCCAGCTGCACGGTGATATCGTGGCCAGCGTAGTCGCTGAGCGTCTCTGGCGACTGGATCACTCGATCGACACGCACGACGACCGTGCGTGGGGAGGCGGGAACCGACTTGAGCGTCGTGGCCCGGACGTTTTTGACTGTGCCCTGGAACACGAACCGGGCCTGCGCGGCCAGGGCCCCTGAGCGCGATGCTGGTGTCATGGCGGGTCCCTCCGGTGGCGGTTCATGCTGCGCTGCTGCGGTCGCACAGTCAACAGGCTTCACAGGGGAGCGCCCTGTCGGGCATCGGCATTATGCCGGGTCGTCGAGCCGCATTCGGTCAGTACGGCGAGGGCGACCCTGACCCGCGACAGTCGGCAGCGCCGCTGCGTTACCACTCACTCCACTGGCTGCATCGCGGCGTGCTACTATCCGCTTCGGTTTTTGCCAGGGAGGACCTCGTCCTCGCAGGGAGGAGTCCCATGCGGCCACTCAGCCGTCGTCAGTTCATCGCCGGGGCCACCGCGGCCGCCACCGCCACCCTCGCAACGAAACGCGCGGCGGCCCAGAAATCGGGCGGCACGCTTCGCTTCGTGGCCCAGGCCGACCTCAAAATCCTCGACCCGGTGTGGACGACGGCCTACATCACGCGCAACCACTCCTACCTGGTGTACGACACGCTGTTCGGCACCGACGAGAAGCTGCAGGTGCGCCCTCAGATGGTGGACAAGCACAGCGTCTCGAAGGACGGGATGAAGTACACCTTCACCCTGCGCGACGGCCTCAAGTGGCACGATGGACAGCCGGTGGTGGCCGAGGACTGCGCGGAGTCACTGAAGCGCTGGATGAAGAAAGACCGGTTCGGCCGGCTGCTGGCCGCCCACACCGCCAAGGTGGCGCCGGTCGATCGCAAGACGCTGGCGCTCGAGCTGGGCGAGCGCTTCGGTCCCGTGCTGGAGGCGCTCGGCAAGCCTTCGAGCAACGTGCCGTTCATGATGCCGGCCCGGTTGGCGGCCACCTCGGCCGATGAGCAGATCAAGGAGATCGTTGGCTCGGGCCCGTTCAGGTTCTCCAAGGATGAGTGGCAGCCGGGCAACCAGGTCGTGTACGTCCGCAACGCCGACTACGTTCCGCGCAGCGAGCCGGCCAGCGGCTCGACCGGCGGCAAGCGGGTGCACCTCGACAAGGTAGTCTGGCGGTACATCCCGGATCACGCGACGGCGGCGGCGGCGCTGACGGCCGGTGAGGTGGACTGGTGGGAGATCCCACCGCTCGACTTTATCCCCAAGATCGAGCAGAACGCCGCGCTTGTCACGTTCCTGCCCGATCCGCTCGGCACGCAGGGCTGGCTGCGCCCCAACCATCTGCACCCGCCGTTCAACAACAAGAAGGCGCGGCAGGCGCTTGTCTACATGATGAGCCAGGAGACCTACCTGCAGGCCGCCATCGGTGTGGCGAAGTACTATCGCCCGTGCCACTCGGTGTTCGCCTGCAACGGTCCCTACGCGAGCAAGGTAGGCGCCGAGGCGCTGGCCAAGCAGAACCTCGAGCGGGCCCGCCAGCTGGTGAAGGAGTCGGGCTACGACGGCCGTCCGGTGACGGTCGTGCACGTGACCGATCTCGCGCACCTCAATGGCGCTGCCCTCGTCACGCGCGAGCTCCTCACCTCCATCGGATTCAACGTCGATCTCAGGGCGATGGACTGGTCCACGAACCTGGCCGTGCGAGCCAAGAAGGACCCGCCCGACAAGGGGGGCTGGAACGTCCTGCATACGTGGTGGATGGCCGCCGACGTCCTGCACCCGGCCGTGCACTTCGGTGTGTCGGGCGCGGGACCGGCGGCCTGGTTCGGCTGGCCGGAGATTCCCCAGCTCGAGAAGCTGATCACGGAATTCGTGAGGGCGACCGACCTTCCCAAGCGTAAGCAGCTCGCCGAGGAGGTTCAGAAGATCGCGCTCGACGAAGTGGCCTACGTGCCGTGGGGCGAATACCTTTCGCCGACGGCGCACCGGAAGAGCGTGACCGGCATTCTCAAGTTCATCGCGCCGCTGTTCTGGAACGTGTCGATCGCCT
>JBKOVG010000365.1:0-10729 GCA_046723845.1 Candidatus Methylomirabilota bacterium
GGATATCTATTTCCGGGAGGGAGACTACAACCTGGGGACCTCGAAGGGGCGTGAGCTACTGGCCCATAAGCTCACCCACGTGGTCCAGCAGAACCCGGATCGAATCCTGACCAGGTCCGATGACGACGGTTCTCAATCGGGTTGCAGGTGCGGCATGTCCCGCTCCGCTGGGCCGCTGATGAGACTGACCGTGAGCCAGCCGACGGATCAATACGAGCAGGAAGCGGATCGAGTCGCCACCGCCGTTATCCAGCAGGAACACCGTGGCGGCATCGGAACCTCATCGACCGAGTCGATTCACCGGCAGACCCCGGAGGAAGAGGACAAACTTCAAGTACAGGGACGACGAGATTCGGCGTCAGCCTGAGGACCTTCCGCGCGACACGCTCGCGAGCCTCTACTTCCCCGACTGGAACGCGGACGAGATCATCGAGCTCGCGTCGCAACGACCGGGCCCAACCTCCCTGACCAAGATCGATTCGGCCATCATTGTATGCCCGGTCGGCGACATCACGTACATTCCCCTCCCGCACCGCGTGCGGGATCCGATGCGACGCTCGGAGCCTCTCGTGTAAGGTGCGCGGCGTGCCGGACGATCCGTTGAACACCATCCACGATTTCTAGCGAGCGGCTCGCAACACCTCTACACGACGCCTCGACTTCACGCCCTGCGGCAAGCCTCTACGTCGTATCACGTATGGACTCTAAACCTACCTTGATGTAAAGACCGGCTACAAGGCCGAACCTGTCGATCATGAAAACGCTCACGTCCCGGTTTGCCCTCGCGTCGCCGTGTCCCGTCACCCCCATGGTGATCGAGAGCACCGCTTACGCATGCTCTAGTATGAGGTTGAATTCCAGCAATGGGAGGAGTTATGGCAACAGCGGATCTGTACGCAGGTGTATGGCGTCACGGGACCGATCCTTATCATTTCTGGGTGGCGCCGTGGGACAGTTTCAACGCCAAGTGGCAACAGTTAAGCAATCAGAATCTGCGGCTGGTAGATCTGAAGGTTTACTCCAGTGGCGGTGCGACCATGTACGGTGGTGTGTGGCGCGCCGGCAGTGACGCGCATTATCTGTGGGTGGGTGTGGATTGGAACAATTTCAAAGCCAAGTGGGAGGAGCTGAGCAAGCAAAACCTGCGCCTCATCGATATCCAGGTCTATAACGAAGGCGGGGCCACCAAATACGCGGGCGTATGGCGCGCTGGCTCGGATGCTCATTATTTGTGGGTGGGTGTAGATTGGAATAATTTCAAGGCCAAGTGGGAGGAACTGAGCAAGCAGAATCTCCGCCTGATCGCGCTGGACGTCTACACCGAGGGAGGAGCGACCAAGTACGCGGGTGTTTGGCGCGCCGGCAGTGACGCGCATTATCTGTGGGTGGGTGTGGATTGGAACAACTTCAAAGCCAAGTGGGAGGAGCTCAGCAAACAGAACCTTCGCCTAGTTGATATCGATGTCCATAAAGAAGGAGGGGCGCTCAAGTATTCCGGCGTATGGCGCGCCGGCAGTGACGCGCACTATCTCTGGGTGGGCGTGGACTGGGAAAACTTCAATGCTAAGTGGTATGAGTTGGCGCAGCAAAATCTCCGCCTGACTTCCTTGGACATCTACGGCGGTTCGTGCGACGGCGGCTGCTCGAACCAGGTCCTGATGGCGGACGACCCGAAGACCCCCTGGAAAGACACCTATAACTACGGGATCACAGCAACCACTACTCATTGCAAGGGTGCGCCCGGAACTTGCCCGGCGCCCGCCGCCGGAGACATGGTCTACTACCGGTGGCCCTGTATCGATTCAAGCGGTGTCAACCGCTACGTGCGGCTATCGGCGTTGCACTTCGACGGCGCTTCGTTTCACATTCCGTTTTCCGATCCAGCCGTGAAGCGCGGAGGAACATGGCTGTACTCGCCGGGAAGCTGGCACCACGCCATCGATCTGAGCCGCGGCCCTGAGACGTTTCAGGTGAAGGCGGCGGCGCCCGGTCAGGTCATATTTATCGGTTGGGACTGGTGGTCTGGCAACACCATCGTGATGAGTCACGATAGCGGCGGCGTGAAGGATGTATTTCGCACGATCTATATGCACCTACGCAACGGCCCGCAGCAGGATTCCGATGCCTCCTGGAACGTGACGGTCCCCAAGCTCAACGAGCCGGGCCTTTCCAACTACAAGGCGTACCTGGGAGCCACAGGCTGCCCGCAAAACGGGCCGCGAAATCCGGACCCCAATTTTTGGGGGACCGAAGCGGAGAAGATCGATATGAGCCTGCTGGGCAAAGTGCTGCCTGTCGGCGCTCCTCTGGCATGGGCCGGCTGCACGGGTCCAGGCGGATGCGGATGTACCGGTGGCCCCCGCAATACTGCAAATACCCACCTGCACATCTTCTTCGCGCATCGAGATCCGAGCGACAACGAATGGTACTTCATCGACCCCTATGGGATCTACGGCCCGCCGAGCTGTTACCCGGCGAATCTTACCGACCCCATCACGACGCCCTGCGCGCGCTATCCCATCGCCTGGAAAGGTGGCAAACCACAGTATCCGTAGGTAGGCTCACATTCGTGAGGCCACCGACCGGATGAACTGAGATACCAGCGCACAGCTGCGGGCTGGACGGTTGGCAGAAGCGTCGCGCAGGTTCGCAAAGAGAGCATGCGAGTCAACGCCGAGTTCGCCGCATTCGAGCGCATGCTGGGCGCCGTTGGCTGGCATCGCTCACTAGATTTGCCAAGAGCAGCACCAACCAAAGCACAAGGAGCGAAAAGCGAACCGCGAGAGCGAAAATCGCATGGCGAACAGCGAAAGGTAAAATCCCTCGGCGCCCAGCTAGGCCGTGGGTCCCACCTGCAGCGAATGAAAGCGGAGCGTCAGGTAGACTCAACCTCACCCTGCCGCTCCGAGACAGGTCGGCTTTGGATTGGTGCCGCGAGCCCATATCCATCTGTGGCATCGGCTCCGAGAGGCTCGGAGACGGCCCGGTGTCCGAGTCTGGCAGATTCCGTCAGGGAGCTGGCGGCCACCCGGGCGGCGACCGCCGCCGCAGCGTGCTAATGTTGACTGCCCTCAGGTGATTCGGTTCCCCATGGACGTAACGTAGCGAGCTCGCCCAGAGGGAGTCGGGTAGTGCAACAGGCGACACGCACGATTGCGATCGTGATGTCCACGTTCCCCGATGCGGTCGGAGAGCGGCCACTTCGTTAAAGTTGCGATGATCTTCGTGAGCTATGCGCGCGCGGACAAGGACTTCGTCGACCGGCTCATCGGGATGCTGGAGCAGCGAGGGCTCGAGACGTGGGTCGACCGGCGCGGGATCCCCGGCGGCACCCTTTGGGAGGCGGAGATCAGCAAGGCGCTCGAACACTGCTCGGCGGTCGTCGTCGTGCTGTCCCCCGCCGTGCGGGACTCGGCCCACGTCGCGACCGAGCTGTCTCTTGCCCACGACTACCACCGTCCGATCATCCCGATACTCCGGGAGGCCTGGGAGTCCGTCGAGCCCTCGGAATCCGTTCATCGGCTTAGGTTTCTGCTCGCGGGACGTCAAGTCATCGATTTCTCCACCGGCCGTCTGGAGGAGGGTCTCGTCCCTCTTCTAGAAGCCGTCTCGGACGCACCCGCCGCACGATCGAGAGTCACGCCTTCCACTCGCTCTCGACCGGGCCACGCGTTTCGCTCTCTCATCGTTGCCGGTGGTCTCGGGCTGATGATCGCCGCAACCGGTCTGATCGTCTGGCCCCGGACAAGCCCGGTCACCTCGAGGCCGCCGATCGGCCCGAACGCTTCACCCTCGATCGAGGGCACGTGGTTTGCCGAGGTCGCGTACAGTTGGGGTCTACGTGAGTCCGAGCAATTCGAGTTCACCGTGAACGAGGAGCGCGTGCAAGGCACGGCCTCCTTCGGTGGCCCGCGGTTCCCGCGGCACATCCTCGAGGGGAAACTCACCGGTGACAGGCTCTTCTTCATCGTGAAGCTGCAGACGTTGCGGGGCCGAGAGGAGAGCGAGGTCGTCTATCAATACCGCGGCGAAGTTCGGGGAGCACGAATCCACTTCACCCTCGACAATGAAGGCAATCCCTCCACCCGATTCGTGGCTGCCCGGACGCCGGACGAGGCGAAGAGCGCCGCGCCGCGCCTCCCGACCGGCGGCACCAAACCTAACCTCTCGAGTCTTATCGCGGGGTCGTACGGCGTCGATCTCATCAGGACGAAGATCGGGGAGCAGCAAAACGCTATCAGAAGCTGCTACGTGGCCACGGAGTTCGACTCGGTAGACCACGTGTTCGTCGGGTACGTCGTCGCCATCGGCGCCAATGGCCGGGTCATTGAGGTCCGCCCCCAGGGTTCGGATCAGCGTAGCGTTGACCTTGACCGGTGCATGGAGCGTGTCTTGCGCAGCGTGAACTGGGGAGCCCCGCCCAATGGACGCAACAGCGAAATCAGGCTGATGTTCAGGGCCCTTCCCAGCTGGCGATCGCAGTAGGGCCGACATCGCCAGGGGATATCAAGGTGATTCACGGAACCGCTGTACGCGTGGTCGGAACGCGAGACTCAGCGACCATCGCGTAGCCATCATCCGGAAGGGAGGTCCTAACGGACGTTCCGTCAACCAGCCCGTTTAGCGCCTCTATGCTCTACAGTGCCGGATGTCGCCAGCGTAGCGCTCAGCGCCGCTTCGATTAAAGCCGTCAACGGTCGCCCATCGAGAGAGACCCTGGGGCGCCCATATGGAGCCAGTGTGGCGACGCGACCGGACCCCCCTCATGATGGTTGGCTGATTCGTCCCTACGTCGCGCTGCCGCTGCGGGCGCGACGCGCGGTGAGCTGCTTCTTGGTGTGCTCGGCGCGGAAGCTCTGGCTGGCATCGGCTCTTCGGGGGTTCCGGGAAGGCCGGCGTCCGAGCCTGGCAGATTACGTCACGGGGCCGGAGGCCACCCGGGGCGACGGCCGCTGCGGCGTGCTAATGTTGCCTACGCTCCAGGCAAGAAGCGCACGCGTAGGCTCTCAGCTCGAAAGGAGTCGCCATGCCACGGATCAAAGCTATCGCCGACAGGTCGTCCGTCGCTCCCGCCCATCACCACGTGGTGGACGCCGTCCAGAAGGTCTTCGGCAACGTGCGCGGCCCGTTTAGCATGCTGCTGCATAGCCCAGCGCTCGCGGAGCGCCTACTGCCGCTCGTGCTGTTCTTCCGCGAGCAGAGCGTGGTCGACCCGAAGCTTCGGTCGGTCGCCATCCTCGCGGCGGTGCGCGAGCGCGAAGCTGCCTACGTGTGGTCGGCGCAGGTTGGCGCGGCGCGACGCAACGGGCTCGCGGAGAGCGTGATCGACGTGCTGCGCGCGAAGGGCGATCCGAGCAAGCTTGGCGACGAGGAGCGCGACATCGTCACGTACGTACGTCAGCTCATGCGCACGAATCGCGTCGATCAGACGGCGTTTGACGCGCTGAAGAAGCCGCACGACGAGCAGTGGATGGTTGAGCTGACGGCGGCCGCGAACTACTTCGCGTTCCTCTCGGGCATAGTCAACGCGTTCGAGGTGCCGGCACCACCAGACGGGGACAAGCTGCCCGCCTAACCGACGACCGGTGCTGTGGCATCGGGGCTCTTGGGGGGGCCAGCGTCTGAGAATGGCAGATTACGTCATGGGGACGGGGACTCCGAGGGGGGCAACCGCTGCCGGAGGGGCCTAGTGTTGACTATCCTCTGACCGAAGTGACCGTCTTCCAGGACTCTTATTGACAAAGAGAGGAGATTTAGAAGAAAGAAGGTTGCTCTGACGGTCACCTCGGTCACTTCCCCAGCCCTCAAGTGCTGATCCTGAATGGTACTGCCGCACCGTTATGCTGCGGCTGTCAGAAGTCTTACGGCCGGACCTGAATGTTTCCCCGGTTTACCGGAAAGAGCGGCCGCGGTAGGCCGGTTTCGCAGTGCGGGAGGGCCAGTCCGAGCCCCGGCGGGCTGGCGAGATCGGGCGAAGCCGCGTCACCCTCGCCGTTGTCCACGACCGTGATGAACCCTTCCGTGACCCCCGGGGGCAGCGGAAGACCAGTCTGTCGCTCTATGAATCCCCCGATGCGTGCGACATTGCCGTTGATCGTGAAGCATATGATCCGGACGTGAGCATTCAGCAAAAACTCGCCGGTCTGGGCATTCTCCACGTGGTTCTCGAACTGGCCCGAGACGCTACCGTCCGCGTGCCGGATAGCGCTCAGTGAGTACGAGAAGCGAAAACCGCCAGCCGTAACGAAGTCGGCGTGGCCGGTGACAGACTCTGCGGCCGCCAGGCTTGCGCCCGGAACGACAAGCGAAAAGGGGATCATCAAGGCCAGCAGAATAAGCGCTGCACGGTTCATGTGCGCGTGCATGCGGCACCTCCCCATTGGACGAAAGGTGATGGTTCGCATCAGACGACCCTCTCCTTACGAGAGTTGTTGGGAGGAAGACATGAGAGAGGAGCTCGACCATGGTTAGATACACGCTTCTTCGTCTCTGGCCGAGTGCATGTCCTCGGCCTTCGCTCGTGACCGATAACAGCCTGTATGTCGGCTATCCGCACGACTGGGTCGCGTTTTGCGTCTCGGAGAGGATGACGCGAGGCGCGGCGCCTTCGGTGGGGGACTCTAGTCCCAAGAGCTTCGCACGGTCAATCGGGTAAATGTCCTTACACCCAGCCCCGACGGGACCGGTCGCGCCTCGACTGTCCACACTTGAACTTCCCTAGTCTCTGCGAGACTGACCCGCAATTCGAGGAAGGAGGGAGTATTCTTCCTGGGCTGGATTGGCGCCGCCCACCTACTCTTTGCGCTAATATGCCGCCCGTGACTCACTCCGATCGACCCGATTACCCTCGGTCGGCGTCGATCGCGGCGCCCTGGGAGGCCAGGACAGGCTAATGGGTCGGCGTGCGAAGCCCTCGAAGGGGAAGACCGAAACCAAGCGGTCGCCTGTCCGAAAGCCGCCAAAGAACGAAGACGCTCGGGTACGGGACCTGGAGAAGCGGCTGGCGGAGAGCCTGGAGCGGGAGAAAGCGAAAGATCGCGCGTTGACCGAGGCACTGGAGCAGCAGACGGCGACGGCTGAGATCTTGCGGGTGATCTCCAGCTCCCCCACTGACATCCAGCCGGTGTTCACCGCGATGGCGGCGAGCGCAGCTCGGCTGTGTGGGGCGTTCGACGCCACGATTTTTCGCGTCGACGGCGACGTACTTCGTCTCGTCGCTCACGAAGGATCGATTGCTCCGGACACCGTCCTTCCGTTGACGGAGGGCACTCTCGGCGGACGCGTGATCCGCCAGCGACGGGCGATCCACGTCGCGGACATGCAGGCCGCCGAGACGCACGAGTATCCAATCAGCAGTAAGTTCGCGCATAACCGTGGGTTCCGGACGATTCTCAGCGTCCCTCTCCTCCACGGCGCCCAAGCCATTGGACTGATCGCGATACGGCGCGCTGAGGTGCGCCCGTTCACGGACCGGCAAGTAGAGCTCGTCAAGACCTTCGCCGACCAAGCGGTCATCGCGATCGAGAACGTACGGCTCTTCAAGGAGCTGGAAGAGAAGAATCGGAAGCTTACTGAGGCACATGCTCAAGTGACCGAAACCCTTGAGCAGCAGACCGCGACGAGCGAGATCCTTCGCGTGATCTCCAGCTCGCCTACAGACGTGCAGCCGGTGCTCGCCGCGGTGGCGACAGCCGCGCGCCGGTTCTGCGGCGCTCTCGACGCGGCGATCGCATTGCGCGAAGGCGACGCCGTTTTCATCGCCGCTCATGAGGGTCCGTTGCCTGGGAATATTGGCGTACGGCTCCCCCTGGAGAGAACCGTGGGGGGGCGAGCGATCGTGGATGGCCAGACATATCATGTCCCCAGTTACGGCGATCTGGACCCCGTGGCCTTCTCGGCGTCCGTCCGGGCGGGTCGGCAGCTCGGCTACCGTTCGTCCGTGGCGGCGCCCATGTTGCGGGATGGCGTGGCCGTCGGATCGATTCTCCTGCGCAAGGCAGAGGCCGGAGGATTTACCCCGCGACAGATCGAACTCGTCGAGACCTTTGCGGCACAGGCGGTCATCGCCATCGAGAATGTGCGGCTGTTCACGGAGTTGCAGGAGAAGAATCGTGAGCTGACAGCAGCTCATGCTCAGGTGACCGAAGCCCTCGACCAGCAGACGGCCACGAGCGAGATCCTGCGTGTAATCAGCCAGTCGCCGACCGACATCCAGCCCGTGCTGTCCGCGGTGGCGGAGAGCGCCGCACAGCTCTGTCAGGCGTACGACGTCACCGTGTTCAGAGTGGAGGGTGATGTCCTGCGGCTCGTCGCTCACCACGGCCCTGTTCCCGCGACGCCACAGCTGGCCCTTCCCATCGGCCGGGACACGGTCGGCGGCCGCTCGATTCTCGAGGCACGGACCATTCAGGTGGCAGATCTCCAGATCGATGATGGAGAGTACCCGTTGGCCACGTCCTACGCGCGAAAGTTCGGCCACCGCACCCTCGTCAGCGTACCGCTCCTGCGAGAAGGCGTGGCCGTCGGCGCCATCCAGCTCCGGCGCACCGAGGTTACGCCATTCACCGACACACAGATCGCCCTCCTGCAGACCTTCGCGGACCAGGCTGTCATCGCGATCGAGAACGTGCGGCTGTTCAAGGAGCTGCAGACAAGCAATCGTGACTTGACCACGGCCCTCGATCGGCAGACAGCGACGGCCGAAGTTCTACGCGTGATCAGCAGTTCGCCGACCGACCTGCAGCCCGTGTTCGACTCGATCGTCGCCGCGGCTGTCGGCTTGCTCGGGGCCTACCAGGGCGTGCTGACCCGCATCGTTGGCGATCAAATCGAACACGCGGCATCCACGTTCACCGCCGGTGACGACGATCCCGCCGTGAGGGCGGCCTTCCCACAGTCGCTCCATGCCGAGGGGACGACGCACGCGCAGGCCATTCGCGACCGGGCGCCGGTCAATATCGCCGACGCGCAGACGGATCCAGCGCTGTCCGAGGGTCGGCACGCCGTCGCCCGTGCCCGTGGGTACCACAGCGTTGCGACGGTGCCGCTGCTCCGTCATGACGAAGCGCTCGGGACGATTGCTGTCACCCGGCGCGAGCCCGGTGGATTCACCGACGACCAGATCACGCTGCTCCAGACCTTTGCCAACCAGGCGGTGATCGCCATCGAGAACGTGCGGTTGTTTACCGAACTACAGGAGAAGAACCGGGCGCTCACAGCAGCCCACGCGCAGGTGACCGAGGCGCTGGAACAGCAGACCGCAACGGCCGGGATCCTGCGCGTGATCTCGAGCTCGCCGACCGATGTGCAGCCGGTTTTCAACGCGATCGTGGAGAGTGCGGTGCGGCTCTGCGACGCGCGGTATGGCGCCGTCTTCAGCTTCGACGGTGATCTCCTGCATCTCGCGGCGCACTATAACTTCTCCGAGACGTGGCTCGAGGGCGTTGGCAAACAGTACCCGATGCGTCCGACCCGCACTCACATCTCGGGTCGCGCGATCCTGAGCGGCTCGGTCGTCCAGATCCCTGACTTCAGACTTGATCCGGAGTATGGGAGCCCTCTCATGGCGGTCCACGGCTTCCGAAGCCTGCTGGCGGTCCCGATCCTCCGCGGCGACACTCCGGTCGGGGTGATTGTCATCTACCGGCCGGAGCCCGGGCCGTTCTCCGACGAGCACATTTCCCTCCTCCAGACCTTCGCGGACCAGGCCGTGATCGCGATCGAGAACGTCCGGTTGTTCACCGAGTTGCAGGAGAAAAATCAAGCACTCACCATAGCCCATGCTCAGGTGACGGAGGCTCTGGAGCAGCAGACAGCGACGAGTGACATCCTGCGGGTGATTTCCAGTTCGCCGACGGACGTGCAGCCCGTCTTCGATACCATCGTCAGGAGCGCCGTGAGGTTGTGCGACGGACTCTTTGGCACGGTCTTCCAGTTCGACGGCGAGTTGCTCCATTTTGTCGCCCAGCACAACTACACCCCCGAAGCCCTCGAGGAGGTGCACCGTGTATTCCCGATGCGCCCAACCCGCGGGTTCGGGTCAGGGCGGGCGATCTTTGAGCGCGCGGTGGTCCACATACCTGACATGGAGGTCGATCCGGAGTATCAACTCAAAGCCGAGTCCCGTGTGATCGGCTTCCGAAGCGGCCTCTCCGTACCAATGCTGCGGGAAGGCGCTCCCATCGGTGTCATCTGGGTGGCGCGCGCCGAGCCCGGACCGTTCTCCGACAGCGAGATCGAGCTACTCAAGACCTTCGCCGACCAAGCCGTCATCGCCATCGAGAACGTGCGGTTGTTCAATGAAACGAAAGAGGCCCTGGAGCGACAGACGGCGACGGCGGAGATCCTGCGCGTCATCAGCCGGTCGCAGACCGACGCCCAGCCGGTCTTCGACACGATCATCAGAAGCGCCGTGCGGTTGTGTGATGGGCTGTATGGATCCGCTGTCCGATTCGATGGCGAGATGATGCACCTCGCAGCCGGCTACAACTACACAAAGGAGGTGCGACAGGCTCTTGAGGAAGCGTTTCCGATGCGGCCGGACCGGCGGATGATGGCCGGGCGCGCGATCCTGAGCCGGACGGTCATTCAGGTCGAGGATGCGCTGGAGGATCCTGAGTATGCGCAGGACGTCGCGCGGGCCGGCGGTTTCCGCAGCATGCTTGCCGTGCCAATGATGCGCGAGGGGAACCCCATCGGGGCCATTGTCGTCAATCGAGGCCAGCCTGGA
>JBKOVG010000010.1:0-32179 GCA_046723845.1 Candidatus Methylomirabilota bacterium
GGAGCCCAGATCACGCTGTCCACGGTCTCGCGCGCCACTAGCCCCCAGGAGCCCCAGAGGAGATTCTCCTGCAGGCCGTCGGCCCAATGCGAGGTGAGATGGAGGGCATCCAGCACGAGGCCGATGAGCGCTTCGCCCGTGAGCTGGAGCCCGATGAGAGCGAGAGCGACAAGGGCGATCCGCGCCCAGCCGCCCGGGCCCGGGGCGAGGCCGAAGGCTCGGGCGAACGAGAGCCCGCGATCCTTCACGTACCACAGCGCATAGAGGAGGATGGGCGCCACCGTGGCCACCCCCGTGATGCTGTCGACGGCGCTGTCTTCCGGGATGAGGAGCCCGAGTCCGGTGCCGAGCACGAGGAACCCCAGGGCGCCGCGAATGAACAGCGCGTAGCCGTCGCCCAGAGACAGCCCGGTGAGCAGCTCGGCGTGCGCGATGCGCGGGTCGGGCGAGCGCAGGAGCACGCCAAGGCTCACCAGGCCCGCCACGGCGAGGAGGAGGCCGGTCGCCTCGAGCGCCCGCCAGCGGTCGAGGAGGGCGGCGCCGCGCGCGGTGATGGCGGCCTGCGCCTGCTGATGCGTGAGGACATCACCGGAGCGGGAGGCGAGGTGGGCGACGAGGGTATCGGCGAACCAGCTCACGGGCAGCTCGTCGCGGACCTCGCCGATGAGGGAGCGGGCGGTGGCGCGGTTGAGGGAGGGCGCGAGATAGGCGGCGGTGATCCACTCCTTGCGCTTCGCCGCGGGCTCGTCGTCGGGCTCCCACTCGTCTACGCCTTCGCGCACCGCCGTCGATCCGCCCGCCTCGCCGAGAAGGATGAGGCGATCCAACTCCACGTCGGGCGAGCTCGATTCCTGCGCGAGCTCCTCGTGCCAGCGGATCCAGTCGTCGGTGCTCTCGTCGTCGCCCAACATGAAGGCGTAGAGACGGCGCTCCCACGGCGAGGTACGGGCGATGGCCGCGCGCACCTCCATGTCGCGCGCGGCCAGCCGCTCGAGGGAGTCCTCGGGCCAGTGCAGATGGTCGAGAGGATCGCCCGAGGAGAGGACGAAGAGATAGCCGACGAGCGCCGCCACCAGCACCGAGGAGAGCCAGGTCGCCCAGAGATGAAAGAATGACCGAGATGTCTCGGGAGGCGGCTCCGGCGAGAGGGCGAGCACGTCGGATTCGAGACCGGACATGCGGCGCAGTATAGCATCGCGACGTGAAGCGACCGGCGGCGGCGCCCGACCACGCGCGCGACGAACGCATACGGCAGCGTTCAGTTGACTTGCCCCGAGGGCGAGCCTACCATTCGTGCACGCTGGCCATGCACACGCAGCGCGTCCTTCACCGAGAACCCGGCGCGGTGTCAGGAGCGATCATGAGCAAGCCTCCCCGTCCCAAGCGCAAGGGCAAGGCGTCGCGCCCACGAAGCGGAAGAGCGAGGACGATGGAGCGCGAGCGGTGACGAGGCCCCGATCGCGGGAGCCGCTATCGCGGCGCCTCGAGATCCGAGGCGAGCTCGACCGGCGCGCGGCGGAGAGCCTCGAGATCGAGATCCGGCAGCTCGCCAAGCGCCACGGCGTGGTCATCAAGGAGATTCGCATCGAGCCCGAGCGCCCGTGGCCTGTTGCGCGGAGGCGACAGGTCATGAGCCTCAGCCGGCGGCGCGCAAAGCCTCCTCGGCGCGGCTCAGCCAGGTAACCATCTCCATCTCGCGGAAGAGGCGTGCCGCTTCGGTGAGCGCCGCCTGCGCGTCTGCCTCCTGTCCACGGTGACGGCGCGTGAGTCCCAGGCCGAGGAGACACCGGGCGAGCAGGGGGCGAAGCCCGAGGGGCTCGGCGATGCTGATCGCGGCCTGATAGAAGCTCTCCGGTGACTCGGTGTCCGGGGCATCCTCCAGCCTCGCGACATCGGCGAGGAGAGCGAGAGCCCGCGCCTCCCGGCTCCGCTCGCGACGCTCCCCGGCGAGAATACGGCCAGCCTCCGCGCACTCACGTGCCTCGCGCAGATGGCCGGCACTCAGCTGGCCCTCTCCCAGTTCCAGCACCAGGTGCGGATAGAGCTGTTTCCCAGGGGAGGCGCCGTCCACCGCCTGCCGGAGGAGGGCCAGGCCCTGCTCGATGTCCTCGAGCTGCGTGTAGGCGTGCCCGAGATCCGCGGTGATAGCGGGTAGGTACACGGGAAGGTCGTGGCGCCGGCAGACCTCGAGCGCCTGCTCGAGCAGCTCCGTCGCGCGCTCGACGTCGCCTCGCAGGAGATGCGCCACTCCCGCTCCGCGATAGGCCCAGAAGGAGGTGTCCGGATGCTTGCGCTCCTCGGCCATCCGGATCGATTCCTCTGCGAAGCGCAGGGCCTCTCCGAATTGTCCGGTCTCGGAGAGACAGATGGCGAGATAGCTGCGCGCGAGCACCGCGGGCAGCGCGGGCAGGCCGAGATGCTCACGCGCTCGCTCGCCCGGGAGCGAGGCGACCACCTGCGACAAAAGATCGATGGCCCCCGCCATCTCCCCGAGCGATTCATGCGCGCGTCCCAGGTACATGAGGGTCGCCGTGCGCAGGGGCACGTCCTCGAGGGTGTCCGCGATGGCGAGGGCCCGTGAGCCGATCTTGATGGCCCCGAGGTGGTCGGCGATCAGGTAGAGCGCGTTCGCTTCGAAGGATAGGGCACGCCCGAGCTTCCGGTAGTCGCCGATCTGCTCGGCGAGGGCGCCGGCCTGGCGGAGGTGCTGCAGGGTGCGCGTGGTGTCGCCGAGAAGGGTGAGAGCGTTGCGCAGCCCCAAGTGGAGATCGATGCGCTGCTGCCGTGTCGCCCTCGTGTCGGCGAGATGGTCGAGGGCCTGGAGCGCCTGCTCGAAGGAGGCAACCGCCTCGTGGTTCGCGGAGCGCGCGAAGGCTCGCTCGCCCGCGCCGGCGAGAAGGGTCACCGCCTTGTCCCACACCTGCCCCTGGAAGGCGTGGTGGGCGAAACGGTCGGCGAGCTCGCCGAAGGCGTCCGGCCACAGGCGCTCCATGGTCTGGAAGATCCGAGCGTGGAGCGCGCGGCGCTCGGCCTCGGGAAGGCTCGCGTAGATGACAGCCTGGGTCAGAGCGTGCCGGAAGGTATAGATGTTGTCTGGGAAGGTGCTCGTCTCGTACAGGAACTCCGCGTTGCGGAGCCGGTTCAACGTATCGCGCAGCTCGTCCTCGGGCAGCTCGGCGATGGCGGACAGGAGAGCATGCGGCACGTCCCGGCCGATGACCGAGGCGGTCTGGAGGAGCGTCCGCTCCCGCTCGGGGAGACGATTCACGCGAGCGGCGAGCAGCTCCTCCACCGTGCCGGGCACCTCCAGATCGGTCACGGGGCGGGCCAGCCGGTACCCGCCCCGCTCTCCGGTCAGGAGCCCCGTCTCTACTAGGCTCTGCACGCTCTCCTCGAGGAAGAAGGGATTGCCCTCCGTCCAGTCCACGAGACGGGCGGTGAGGGACGCGAGCGAGGGATGCGCGCCGAGGATGGCCCGCAGCATCTCCTCGATGTCGGCGGGCGGGAGAGGATCGACGCGGAGCTGCGTGAAGAAGGACTTGTGGCTCCAGGCGTGCTGGTACTCGGCGCGGTAGGTGAGGAGCACGAGGACCCGCGCGGTGGGCACCCGCTCGACCAAGATGTCGAGCACGGTCTGCGTCTCCGCATCGAACCAGTGGGCGTCCTCGAACACGAGGACCAGCGGCTCGCGCTGGCTCTCCCGCACGCAGATCGCCTTGAGGGCATCGACGGTGAGCTGCCGGCGCTGCGCGGTGTCGAGCCCTTCCCATTGCTTGTCCTCCACCGCCACGTCGAGGAGGGAGAGGAGCGCGGGCCCGGCGCTGGCGAGCTCCACGTCGAGGTCCGCGAGCTTCTCCGTCACCTTGCGCCGGACGGTGTCGGGATCGTGAGTCGGCTCAACGCGGAAGTAGGTGCGCAGCAGATCGACGATGGGCAGGAACGGCGTGCGATTGCCGAGCGTGTCGGCCGAGGTCTGGAGCACGAGCGCGGCTCCCGTCTCCCCGCTCCGGAGGAATTCCCACAGGAGGCGGGACTTGCCCACGCCCGGCTCGCCGACCAGGCCCACGACCTGGCCATTGCCGCGGCTCACCGCGTTCCAGCGGCTCCGGATGAGCTCGAGCTCCTGGCGGCGGCCCACGAAGGCGCCCATGCGTCCCCAGAGCGCGCCGCCGCTGTGGCCCACCAGGCGATAGGCTTCGCCCGCGGTGCCGGGAATGCGGGCGAAGGGTGAGAGCGAGAAGCGCCGCCCGAGGAAGGGGATCGTGGTGTCGCTCACCACCACGCTCCCGAGCTCTGCGGTAGCAACGAGACGCTCGAGGAAGTGCGAGATCTTCTGCTTCTCCTGCTGATCGATCTGCGGCGTGCCCGCGAGATCGCCCACCAGGCAGGACTCGATGTGAAGGCCGAGCCGCATGCCGGGCGAGGCGGGGGAGGACTCCGCGAGCGCCATCGCCCGCTGGATGGCCAGCGCGGCGTTGGCCGCCCGTCGGGGCGCATCTCCGAGAAGATCGAGCCCGAAGGACGCCTCCAGCCCCGATTGCGCGAGGGACTCGACGCGCCCGCCGAAGCTCTGCACCTTGTCGATCACCAGCGCGAGCATGCGCGTGGTGTCGGTCGGGTCGCCCCCGGCGTCACCCGGCGCGTCGAGGCTCGCGCGCAGGAGCGTGATCCGTCGACGCTCCCAGCGCAGCGGACCTGCGGCGATGGGAGTAACTGGAGCAACCGGCGGTGCCTCGACGGGTTGCGGCACGAGTGGTCGCGCGGATCGTCCTCTCGCAGCGTGGGCACGTGGGGCGCCATCCTCGGGTCGGAGCCCGAGCTTCTCTATGCGCGAGCGGAGGGTGTTGCGCGAGATGCCCAGCAACGCCGCCGTGCGCGAGATGTTCCACCGCATCTGGGTCAGCGCGGCGAGCACGTGGTCGCGCATAGCGTCGTCCAGCGAGCCCGGACCCGGCGGCGCGGGCGCTGGTGTGGGGATCGTCCCCCCGGCGACCTGGAGCCCGACGATGTCGGCGGTGACCAACTCGTCCTCGGCGAGCAGGGCCACGCGCTCGATGACGTTGCCCAGCTCCCGGACGTTGCCCGGCCACGCGTACGCGAGGAGCCGCTGCTCAGCCTCGGGCGAAAAGCGCTTGGGCGGCAGGCCATAGTCCGCGCAGGCGCGGGCGAGGAAGCGGGCGGCGAGGATCAGAACGTCCCTGCCGCGCTCGCGCAGCGGCGGCAGCTTGAGCGGCAGCACGGCGAGACGATGGTAGAGATCCTCCCGGAAGGCATGACGGCGCACCTGGGCCTGGAGGTCGGCGTTGGTGGCACTGATGATCCACGTGTCCACCGGCTCGGCCGCAGTGGCGCCTAGCCTCCGCACCGCCTGCTCCTCCAAGACCTTGAGCAGCTTGGCCTGGGTCGGTTCGGAGAGCAGGCCGACCTCATCGAGGAAGATCGTGCCGCGGTGGGCGGCCTGGAAGAGGCCGGGCTTCGAGTGGCGCGCATCCGTGAAGGCTCCGCGCTCGAAGCCGAAGAGTTCGGCCTCCAGCAGCGTCTCCGGGATTGCCGCACAGTTCACGTCGACGAAGGGGCCAAGCGCTCGCCCCCCCGCGCGATGAATGGTCCGGGCGACCAGGCCCTTACCCGTTCCCGTCTCGCCGGTGATGTGGATGGACGGTAGACGCCGGCTGCCCTCCCGGCGCGCGACCAGGCGCCTGATCTGATCCCGCACGGCTTCGATCACCGCGCTCTCGCCCACCAGCTCGGAGAGGGGATCCATGGCGCAGCTACTCTACGCTTACTGCTCAACTCACTGCTCAGCTTCTTACCACTTTGACCACTGGTCAATTTCACTGACCACTGCAAGTAGCTGACTTCTCTACATTTTACCATGGCACCCGACTTGCGAAGTGTAGGGGCATGCAACACACACAAGTCGCTGCAGCACCAGCCGGAAGCGGGACGGTCAAAGCCCGCGAGGAGAACGCCATGGGTACCGAGCGAGCCCGAGGGGCCTTCATTCCCGTCGTCCTCACGGTCGCCACCCTGCTGGGTGTGCTGGAGGTGACGGCCGAGCGCGGAGCCCATCCGCCGGCGCGCCCCGAGCCCTCCTCCTGGTCGACCTCGCTCCACGAGATGGACGCCGCCATCGCCCGCGGCGACCTGATGGCCGCCGCCAGCTCGCGGCACCAGGCCTATCGGGCCGCGCTGTCCAACCGCTCCTGGCAAGCCTTCCTGGCCGCCGGCGACGGATTGCTGCGCCTGGGCGAGGCGACACAGAGCCGTGGCGCGGCCGAGCCCGAAGCTAGACGGCTCTACTTAGCCGCCCTGTTCCTGGCGCGCAGCCAATCCTCGCTGGACGGCGTGCTCCGGGCGGCGGAGGCCTTCGAGCGGCTCGGTGATCACGACTTGGTCACCCAGGGCTTGTCTATCGCGCGAGAGCTGGCGGGCTCCGACCCCCAGTCTCAGGCGCGCGTGCGCGAAGTCGCCAATCGCTCCGCTCGCGAGGCCGTGGCCGCGGGCGAGCGCGACGAGGAGGGCCTCTAGCGTGCGCCCTCGCTCCCTACGTAGTGGCGTGCACCTTCACCAGATCCGAAAGGAGATCGTCATGTCCCCGACCCGTCCGCGCTCCGTGATGCTGGCCGAGGTGTCCCTGTATTTCACGATGCGGATTGCCGCCGTCGCCGGCGCCGGCTCGGGGGTGTCGTAATGGACCGCGGGGCTTGGATCGCCATGCCCTCCTTGACCACGGCCTCGAGGGTCCGGCCCGAGGCGCTGCTCGAAACCCTTCGCCGTGATCCGCGCCAGGCGGTGGAGGAGGAGCACATCGTCTGCCTCATCTGCGCGGCACGGTTCCGCCAGCTCACGAATACGCATCTGCGCGCTCACCAGCTCACCGCCGTGGACTACAAGGCGCGCTTCGGCTACAACCGCCGGCGCCCGCTCATGTGCCGCGCCCTCGCGCGGCTCTACGCCGAGCGCGCGGTGCGCAACGGGCTCGCCGACCAGATCCGCATCCGCCCCATCGTGGCACAGCCCGCGCTGCGTCGGCGGGGCGGCATGCGTCCCGTGACGCTGGAAGAGCTGCTCACCCGGCGGGACGCGCGGCGGGCCGCGGCAGGAGGCGTCCCATGAACAGCCGGGTGCTGACGGCAGGCTGGCCCTTCGCGGGACTCTTGGCCCTCGAGACAGCGAGGGGGGACGAGGTGACCGATTCCGCGCAGCGAAGCGGAATCATCGCGCGGGACGACGGCGGCAGCGGCATCCTGGTGTACGAGGCCGACAAGACCTACGTCACCGTCGAGCTCGATCGCCACACGCGGGTGTTCGGCGTCGACGGCTACCCCATCTCCCTCGCGGATCTCTATGCGGGGGACGTGGTGCAGGTGACTCGAGAGTTGCGCCAGGGGCGAGGGATCACCCTCGAGATCCGCGTCCTCAAGCGCGGCTCGGAGCGTTCCGTGCCTGGCTGACGCGACGCGTAAGCTCCCAAGGGCGCGGAGGAGTTGAGAGCGCCCGGCCCTTTCGCGTATATTCGCGGGTGCCGCGGGGGCTTCCCGCAGGCATCCGAGTCTTCCCGCCCGAGGCTTGGCCCGCCCGGTCGCTGGCGGCCGGCGTGAAAGGGAGGAATCACGATGGCGTCATTCCGCTACGCTGTCGCGGTGTGGACAGCCCTCGGAGCCCTCACGCTCTCCCCCATTGGCTCCGCTCTCGCCCAGACCCCGAAGCCCGGCGGGCACCTCAGCGTGATGCTCCGCGAGGACCTGCCCCAGGGCTTCGCCGTCCACGAGACGTCCACCATCTCCACGAGCTTCCCCTCGATGCCATGCTTCAACAACCTCGTGATCTTCGACCAGCTCAAGCGGACAGAGAGTCTGGAGACGCTGGTGGGCGAGCTCGCGGAGAAGTGGTCCTGGCAGGACAACTACAAGAACCTTGTGTTCTTCCTGCGCAAGGACGTCAAGTGGCACGACGGTAAGCCCTTCACGTCAAAGGACGTGAAGTTCACCTTCGATGTCCTCCGCGAGGCACCGGACGCCCCCGCCAAGCTCCGGATCAATCCGCGCAAGGACTGGTACGCCAACGTGGAAGGGATCGAGACGCCCGACGCCTCCACCGTGGTGTTCCATCTCAAGCGCCCGCAGCCCTCGCTCCTCATGATGTTCGCCTCCGGCTACACGCCGATCTACGCGGCGCATGTGCCCCCGGCCAGCTACCGCACGAGTTGCGTGGGCACCGGGCCCTTCAAGTTGAAGGAATGGCGCAAGGGCGAGTTCGTGGATTACGTCAAGAATCCCGACTACTTCGTCAAGGGCCGGCCGTATCTCGACACCATCCGCTACTTGGTCATCGAGAACCGCGGCACCCGCATGTCCGCGCTCCAGTCGGGCAAGCTCGACGTCTCTTTCCCCGGCGAGATGACCAAGACCATCGCAGACCAGATCAAGAAGGCCGTGCCCCAGATAGTGGTGACCACGGTGAGCCAGACGGTCAGCGACAACATCATCATGAACGTGAAGAAGCCGCCTTTCGACAACCTGAAGGTGCGCCTGGCTGTGAGCTACGGCATCGATCGGCGCGGCCTCATCCAGGCCGTGCACCAAGGGGGTGCCGTTCCCGGCGCGGCGCTACCTCCCAAGCCGTGGGGCATCTGGGGCATCGGCGAGCAGGGGCTCCTCGCGCTGCCCGGCTACGGCAAGGCCGCCGACGAGAAGGCCAAGGCGAGGAAGCTCATGGCCGAGCTCGGCTACACGGTGGAGAAGCCGCTCAAGGTCGAGATCGGCACCCGCGCCGTCGCCATCTACGTCGACATGGCCTCCTTCGTCATCAACGAGCTCAAGCAGATCGGCATCGAGGCGACCCTCAAGCAGGTGGAGACGGCGCAGTGGCATGCTATGGCCACCCGCGGGGACTACCAGATCGGCGCCAACCTCACCGGTCTGGGCATCGACGATCCCGACGCCAACTTCTACGAGAACTACGCCTGCGGCTCGCCGCGCAACTACAGCCAGTACTGCAACGAGCAGGTGATGAAGATGATCGACCAGCAGTCGCAGGAGGTGAACGCCCAGAAGCGCCTGGAGATGGTACTGGCCCTGCAGCGGAAGCTGGAGGAGGAGGCGGCTCGGCCCATCCTCGA
The DNA here is from genome assembly GCA_046723845.1 of Candidatus Methylomirabilota bacterium. Classification (GTDB taxonomy): domain Bacteria; phylum Methylomirabilota; class Methylomirabilia; order Rokubacteriales; family CSP1-6; genus AR37. The sequence continues at coordinate 9,125 of JBKOVG010000010.1, forward strand.
CTGGAGGCTCGACTACTTCACCCACTGGCCGTACGTGCACAACATGATCCCCCAGAACGACATCTACAACTACGGCCGCATGCAGGACGTGTGGCGAGACAAGTAGCCCGAGGGAAGTGAAGACCTACCTCGCCCAGCGCCTCGGCATCGCCGCCCTGACGCTCTTCGGGATGTCGGTGGTGATCTTCGTTCTCCTGCGGCTGGCCCCCGGGGACATCGTGGACATCCTCTTCTCGACGGGCGGGTACGTGAATCCCTCCGAGCGCGCTTCCATCGAGAAGGAGCTCGGGCTGGACAAGCCCCTCTGGGTCCAGTATCTCGACTGGCTGCGACACATGGCCACGGGGGACCTCGGGAAGTCCTACCGCTACGACCTACCTGCCTGGGAGATCATCCGGCCCCTCTTCCCCGTCACCCTCGAGCTGGCCACGCTGTCCATGATCGTGGCCGTCGTGCTGGGGGTACCCACCGGGGTCATCAGCGCCGTGCGCCAGGACACCACCCTCGACTACGTCCTACGGGTCGTGAGCCTGGCCGGCCTCAGCATGCCCTCCTTCTGGCTCGGCATGGTCATCATCCTGGCCCTCGTGGCCTGGATTGGATGGATCCCTCCCATGACCTACGTGCCGGCCAGCGAGAACTTCAAGCTCCACTGCATCCAGTTCGCCCTGCCTGCCCTCGCCGTCGGCTATCGCTCCTCCGCGCTGATCATGCGCATCACGCGCTCCGCGCTCCTCGAGGTGATGCGGGAGGACTACATCCGGACGGCGCGGGCCAAGGGACAGGGCGAACGGACCGTCATCTGGAGCCATGCCCTCAAGAACGCGATCCTGCCCGTGGTCACCGTGATCGGCATCGAGTTCGCCTTCCTCATCGGAGGCCTCATCGTCACCGAGACCGTGTTCAACCTGCCGGGAGTTGCGCGGTTCCTCGTGCAGGCCATCGCGTGGCGCGACTATCCGATCGTGCAGACCCTCGTCATGTTCACGGCGGCCATCGTGATCTTCTCGAACCTCGCCGTGGACATGCTCTACGGCGTGCTGGATCCACGGGTACGCTATGGCGGCGGTTAGCGGCGCGAGGGCGGTCACGCCCGCGGTGGCGGTGAGGCGACCGGCCCGTGACAGCGCGGCCTCCGTCCTCCTCCGCTTCTGTCGCAAGAAGCCGCTCGGCGCCGCCGGCGGCTTCATCATGCTGCTCATCGTCTTCATGGCCATCTTCGCCAACGTCCTGCAGACGCAGGACCCCATCGCCACCAACGCCGCCGACACCCTGGCACCGCCCAGCCGCGCCCACTGGCTCGGCACGGATCACCTGGGCCGGGACATCTACTCCCGTATCCTCCACGGCGCGCGCGTCTCGCTCCTCGTGGGCCTGGGCTCCACGGCGGTGGCCTCCCTGCTGGGAGGGGTGATCGGGCTCCTCTCCGGCTACGTGGGGGGCAAGACCGACCTCATCGTCCAGCGCGTCATGGACATCCTGCAGGGGCTGCCCCTCCTCGTGTTGGCTCTCGTGATGTCGGCGGCGCTCGGTCCCTCGATCCCCAACGTGATCCTGGCTATCTCGATCCCCATCATGCCGCGCGCCGCGCGCGTCATCCGCGCCAGCGTGCTCTCCATCCGCGAGTTCCAGTACGTGGAGGCGGCGCGCGCGCTGGGTACCCGCCACCTGCGTATCGCCTTTCGCCACATCCTGCCCAATACCATGGGCCCCTTCATCGTGCTGGCCACCGCGCAGCTCGGCAGCGCTATCCTCGTCGAGGCGACCCTTTCATTCCTCGGCCTGGGCGTACCCGAGCCCTATCCGTCATGGGGACGCATGCTTTCCGTGTCGGCCGCGGAGTACGCGCAGAAGGCGCCCTGGCTCGTGCTCTTCCCGGGCATCGCCATCAGCCTGGCCGTGTTCGGATCGAGTCTGCTCGGCGACGCGCTTCGGGACACCCTGGACCCGCGCCTTCGCGACGCCTGACCCACTCTTAACGAAGGAGGAAAACATGGCTTCGGATGGGCTGTGCTGGATGCCGGCCTCGGAGATGGCCGCGGCCATCCGGCGGAAGAAGGTCTCACCGGTCGAGGTGATGAAGGCGGTGCTCGCCCGCATCGAGCGCCTGAATCCGACCCTGAACGCCTTCGTCACCCTCACCGCCGAGCAGGCCATGCGCGATGCCCGCGCGGCCGAGCGCGCCCTCGGGAAGCGGGGGGCCAAGCTCGGGCCGCTCCACGGCGTGCCCTTCTCCACCAAGGACCTCATCAACACGCGGAACATCCGCACCACCTTCGGCACGCGACTGTATGCCGACAACGTGCCCACGGAGACTGCTCCCATCGTGGAGCGGATGCTCGCCGCGGGGGCCATCCAGCTCGGCAAGACCAACACGCCCACCTTCGGGTGGATCGGCGCCACCCACAACCTGCTCTTCGGCGTGACGCGCAATCCCTGGAACCTGGATCGCACGCCCGGCGGGTCGAGTGGCGGCGCCAGCGCGGCGGTGGCGGCCGGGCTGGGACCGCTGGCCATCGGCACCGACGGCGGCGGCTCCATTCGGATCCCCGCCTCCTTCACGGGCATCGTGGGACACAAGCCCTCCTATGGGCGCATCCCCATCCAGTCGGGCAGCGCGGCGTGGAGCCTCTCGCACGCGGGGCCCATGACGCGGACGGTGACGGATGCTGCCCTCATGATGAGCGTGTGCGCCGGGCCCGACTCGCGTGACTCGCTCTCCCTGCCGGCCGAGCGTGTGGACTACGTCAAGGCGCTCAGGGGCGGGATCAAGGGTCTCCGCATCGCCTGGGTGCCCGATCCGGGCTACGCCAAACTCGTGGATCCCGAGGTGGTCGCCGTCTGCGCTCGCGCGGCCAAGCGCTTTCGCGAGCTGGGATGCCGCGTGGAGGAGGTCAACCCGCGCTGGCCGTCGCCTCGCCAGCCCTGGAAGGCGATCTTCTGCGGCGGGGTGGCCGCCCGGCTCGCGCCCTATCTGGCGGAGCGCCGCGCGGACATCGAGGCGGGACTCGTGGGGCTCATCGACGAGACCATGAGCTGGGGCCCGACGACGTACGTGCAGGCTTGGTTCGACCGCATGGCGTGGTGGGAGCATCCGCGCCGCCTCTTCGAAACCTACGACTTCATGCTCACCCCCACCACGGCGTGCCCGCCCTTCAAGATCGGGCTCGACAACCCGAACGAGATCGCGGGACGTCCCGCCGAGCCGTACGAGTGGATTCCTTTCACCTATCCCTTCAACATGACGGGCCAGCCCGCCTGCTCGGTGCCCGCGGGGTTCACCGCGGACAAGCTCCCGGTGGGCCTGCAGATCGTGGGCCGTCGCTTCGACGACGTGACGGTGCTGCGGGCCGCTTACGCTTTCGAGCGCGTCCAGTCCTGGCGCGAGCTGACGCCCCCGCTCAACTGAGCCGACGCGGGACGAGAGGAGAGACCATGACCGCTGACGACGTCAAGAGAATCCTCGTGGTAGGCGCGGGACAGATGGGGGCGCAGATCGCCATGCAGTCGGCCTTGCACGGCTATCAGATCACCCTCAACGATCTCTCCATGGATCTCCTGCAGAAGGGCATGGCGGGCAACCGCAAGCAGCTCGAGCGGCGCGTGCAGAAGGGCCAGATGACCAAGGACCAGATGGAGGAGGCCATCGCGAGGGTTCGGCTCGAGCCCGACCTGGAGAAGGCGGGGCGCGACGCGGACTTCGTCATCGAGGCCATCGTGGAGCGCCTCGAGCCCAAGAAGGAGTGCTTCGCCAAGCTCGACCGCTTTTGCCCGCCCCACGCCATCCTCGCCACCAACTCCTCCACCCTCATGAACTCGCAGATCGCGCCCTCGACCAAGCGCCCCGAGAAGTGCGTCAACATGCACTACTTCTACCCGCCCCTCGTCATGAAGCTCGTGGAGGTGGTGAAGGGGCAATGGACGACGGAGGAGACGGTGGCCATCACCGCCGAGGTGACCCGGCGGAGCGGACGTGAGCCGGTGATCCTGCGCAAGGAGCTGCCAGGCTTCCTCGTCAACCGCATCCTGCGCGCGCTCGTGCGCGAGGCCTACTACTGCCTGGAGCAGGGCGTGGCGAATCACGCCGACATCGACAAGGCGGTGGAGCTCGGGCTCAATCACCCGCTGGGGCCGTTCCGCCTGGGAGACCTCTCGGGCCTGGACATTGGCTACAACGCCCGCCTCGAGACCTACGAGCTGACCAAGAACGAGGCGGACCGACCGCCCAAGGAGCTCGAGAAGCGCGTGAAGCGCGGCGACCTCGGTCGCAAGACCGGACGCGGCTTCTACGACTACTCGACGGATCCGCCCAAGCCCATCCTGGACTGAGCGCGTGGGACAGGCCGGCCGCGCGGGACGGCTCCTCGCGCGCGCCGCTCTCCTGCGCTGTCCCAACTGCGGCGGCGCGAGCGCGCTCCGCAGCTGGTTCGATCTGCGCGAGCGGTGTCCCGCCTGCGGCCTGCGCTTCGATCGCGGCGAGGAGGGCTATCACCTCGGCGCCGTGCTCTTCAACCTGATCGCGGCCGAGATCTTTTTCGTCGTGGGCCTCGTGATCGTCGTTGTCCTCACCTGGCCCCATCCCCCTTGGAACGGCATCTTCTGGGGCGGCATCGCCCTGATGATCCTTCTGCCCATCCTCTTCCTCCCCTTCTCCCGGACGGTGTGGCTCGCCTTCGACCTGATCTTCCGTCCCTCCGTGTCCGGAGACCGCGACGGCCACTCCGCCTCCTGACGGATACGTGTCTCTCGGCCTCCTGTCCCCGGATCTGGACATTGACGAGAGATCCACCGCGCCCGAGGGTGCGGGACATGGACACGGCGCGGGGGGAGGGCGGGCACTCGCTGGCCGAGATGCTGGTCGCCATGGCCCTCATGGCGCTGCTCATGGCGGCCACGCTCAGCATGCTCCAGTCCGGGCTCGCCGCCTCGGGGTGGGGGACCCGCCGCGTGGAGGCGCAGCAGGCGGTGCGGGTGGCGCTGGAGCGCATGGCGCGCGAACTCCGCGAGGCCGGCTACGATCCCGCCTCGGCCGGGATCGCCGCCCTCGTGGTCGCGGAGCCTGCCCGCGTCGTGCTCCAGCGCGACCTCGACGGCGATGGCGTGATCGATACGACCCGGGAGCGCGTCACCTATCTCCTCCGCCCCGGCGAGACCACCCTCCGGCGTGATGCGGGAGCAGGCGCGCAGCCCATCGCCGAGGGCGTGCGCCGGCTCGCCCTCGCCTACTTCGACCGCGACGGGGCCGTCACCACGGATCCCACGCGCGTGGCCTTCGTCCGCATCGAGCTCGAGGCGGGCCGGGACGCGCCGGCGGCGCTCATGGCCACCCAGGTCATGTTGAGGAACGCGGCCATCTGGTAGGATTGAGCGCGCATGCGCGATATGCGCTCGCTCTTGTCGGTGGCCGCCACCCTCCTCGTCGCGCTCTCCCTCGTGGCCTGCGAGACCGTGCCCTACACGGGGCGCTCCCAGCTCCAGCTCATCTCGCCACAGGAGGAGAGCCAGATGGGCGTGCAGGCCTACCGGCAGATCCTCGCCAAGGCCAAGGTTAGCAGCGACAGCGCGGCCAGCGAGATGGTCACCCGCGTGGGCAAGCGCATCGCCGCGGTGAGCGGCCATCCGGAATATCAATGGGAGTACCACCTGATCCAGGACGATGAACAGGTGAACGCCTTCGCCCTGCCCGGGGGCAAGGTCGCCGTCTACACGGGGATCCTTGCCGTGACCCGGGACGAGAACGGACTCGCCGTGGTGCTCGGCCACGAGATCGGTCACGTGGTGGCACGCCACGGGGGCGAGCGCATGAGCCAGCAGATGGGGGTCAACACGGTGGTCGAAACGCTGGCCGAGCTGTCCTCCGGCAATCTCGTCGTGGTGCAGGGTGTGAGTGCGGCCCTGGGCGCGGGCGCCTCCGTTGGCCTGCTGCTCCCGTGGAGCCGCGCGCAGGAGTCCGAGGCCGACCACCTGGGGCTGATCCTCATGGCCAAGGCCGGCTACGATCCTCACGCCGCTCGCGATCTCTGGGTGCGTATGGCCGAGCTCGCGAGCAAGACCCCCGGCAAGCCCCCCGAATTCCTCGCGACCCATCCGTCCGAGACGACCCGCATCACCCAGATCGAGGGGTGGATGCCGGAGGCGATGCAGTACTACAAGCCGCGCTGACCTGAGGCCGGCTCCTAGATGCGGTAGCCGGCACGTGGGCCGGGCCCCACCCCTCGTCGCTTCCCAATGCCACGGATCTAGCAAAAAAATTGGCGTTTTTCCTTGACACCCCCACACGCACCCTTTAGATTGGTCCGCTAAGTGGGATGAAATCCCATGAAGTGGTACAGGAGTGCCATATGGGGAGCGCTTTTCCCCACGCTGAGGGGGCGCGTGTTTCGCGGACATTTCAGGCACACGGTGGATCCGAAGGGGCGGCTCAGCATTCCAGCGAGGTTTCGCGAGCTGCTTGCCGACGGGTTCGGAGACAAGCTCGTCATGGTGCCCAACGGCCGCGGTGGCCTCGACGTCCACCCCGAGCGCAACTTCAATGAGCTCTCCGATCGCATCGGACGTCTGCCGCGGCTCGATCCTTTCCGTCGCGCCTTCCAGTACCAGTACCTGTCGAAGGCGCAGGACGTGATCCTCGATCCCCAGGGACGGATCCAGATCCCCCTCGATCTCCGTCAGAGCGAGAGCCTGACCAAAGAGGCGCTCATCATCGGCATGCAGGAGCGCTTCGAGGTGTGGAACAGCGAGCGCTTCCAGCACTACGAGCGCGACAAGATCGGCGCGCCCATCGAGGACATCGAAGCGAAGCTAGCCGACAAGGGCGTGTAGGGCATGGACGGGGAGGGCTCGCACCTCCCGGTGCTGCTGGACGAAGTGACGTTTCTCTTGCGCCCCCGACGCGGGGGCTGGGTGGTGGACGGAACGATCGGTATGGGTGGCCACGCGGAGCGGTTGCTCGAAGTGGGGGGCGAGCACACTCGTCTGCTCGGCCTCGACCGCGATCCCGAGGCTCTGCGGCGCGCGGGGCAGCGCCTGGAGCGCTTCGGTGGGCGGGTCACCCTTCGGCAGGGCAGCTTCTGCGACATCGCCGCGCATGCGCAGGAGGCCGGCGTGGCCGAGGCTGCCGTCATCCTACTCGACCTCGGGCTGTCGTCGTATCAGCTCGAGGCCTCTGGCCGCGGCTTCAGCTTCCAGCACGACGAGCCCCTCGACATGCGCTTCGATCCTGGCCACGGCCGGACCGCCGCCGACCTCCTGGCCAGCCTCAGCGAAGCGGAGCTCGCGCGCATCCTGTTCGAGCACGGGGAGGAGCGTCACGCCCGGCGCATCGCCCGCCGTATCGTGGAGCGGCGGCAGCGGGCACCCCTCGTGACCACCACGGAGCTGGTGGATGCGGTCAGGGCCGGCGTGCCCCGCGCCGCCTGGTCGCACCGGACGCACGTCGCCACGCGCACGTTTCAGGCCCTGCGCATGGCCGTTAACGAGGAGGGGCCCGCGCTGCAAGAGGTGCTGGAAGCGGCGCCCGAACTCCTCGAGCGCGGCGGCCGCCTCGGCGTGATCTCGTTCCACTCGGGCGAGGACCGCGCGGTGAAGCGCGCCTTCCGCGCCCTGGGCGCGCGCGGCTTCGTCTCCCTCGAGCCTTCACCCCTGAAGCCGTCCGACGACGAGACCCAAGACAATCCGCGAGCCCGGAGCGCCAAGCTCCGCGTGCTGGAGCGGATGGAGGCAGCCTAGCGTGCGAGTCGAGATGCCGAGAGCGGGAGCGAGCCGAGACACCGTCGAGATGCCGCTCGGAGAGCGGTGAGATGAGGGCTTCGATGAGGACAGGTAGCGGTTACCAGATGCCGATCCAGATGTCGCTCGGTCTCCGGCCTCCCTCCACCGCCGATCAGCAGATGGCGCACTTCCATCGCGAGAGCGACCGCCGCCGCCTCCGCGCCATGCTCACCGGCGCCCTCGCCACCGGCGTGCTGGTCAGCCTGGTGCTGGGGCTGGTGGGGCTGCGCATGCAGCAGGTGCGTCTCTCCTACCGGCTGGACGCGCTGCGGGCGACCCGCGCGCAGACCGAGGAAACGAACCGCCGGCTCAACGTGGAGAAGGCGAGCCTCCAGTCGCTCGCCCGGATCGAGGTCGAGGCGCGCACGCGCTTCGGCATGGTCGCTCCCACCCAGCAGCAGGTCCAGCTCGCGAGAGAGTTCGCGGCGGGCGGCTCGGCCTCCTCCGCGGCGGTCGAGCGCACCGCCGCCATGGCCGCCGCCCCAGGCCGCGAGGGCACCCGTTAGCATGACGCGAGGCGAGGCCACTCCGCCACCATGACGGCCGACCGGACCTCGGGCCTGAGGAGCCGAACGCTCGTCTTCGCCGCGTTCGTCGCCTGTGCCTTCCTCGGGATCCTGGCCCGGCTGAGCTATCTCCAGGTTGTCAAGCACGAGGAGTATTCCCGGCTGGCCGAGAGTCAGCACGCCAAGACGGTGGCCCTCAAGCCCAAACGCGGGCCGATCGTCGACCGCCACGGGCAGGTGCTTGCCGAGTCCTCCGCCGCCGAGTCCCTCTTCGCGCTGCCCCACCGCATCGACGACGTGCCGGAGCTCGCGCGTCGCCTGGCGCCCATCCTGGGCGATCCGGCTACGGACATCGCGAGGCGCATGGATCCCGCCAAGCGCTTCGTGTGGGTGAAGCGCAAGCTGCCCCCCGCGGTGGCCCAGGCGGTGCGGAACCTCAACGAGCCCGCTCTGGGATTCCTCCAGGAGAGCCTGCGCCTCTATCCGAGCCGTGAGCTCGCCGCCCAGGTCGTCGGCTTCGAGGGACTGGACGGCAAGGGCCTGGGCGGCATCGAGCAGGTATGGGATACGCATCTGGCGGGCGCGGAGGGCCGGGCCCTGGTGGAGCGGGATGCCCTCGGTCGCGAGGTCACGGGCGCGCCCACGATCCTCAAGGCCTCCGTGCCGGGGCAGGGCGTCGCCCTTACGCTCGACGCCACCCTGCAGTACATCGCTGAGAAGGAAGTGGAGGCGACATGGCTGCGGACGCGCTCCAAGGCGGCCATGGCCGTCATGATGGATCCGCGCACCGGGGAGATCCTCGCCCTCGCCATCCGCCCCACCTTCAACCCCAACGCCTACGCCACGGCCACCGACGAGCAGCGGCGCAACCGGGCTATCACCGATCCCTTCGAGCCGGGCTCGACCTTCAAGGTCATCATGGCCGCCGCCGCCCTCGAGGAAGGCGTGGTGCGCCCCACCGACCGCTTCTACGGCGAGAACGGCAAGATCAAGGTCGCCACCGCCGTCATCTCGGACTGGAAGCCCTTCGGCTGGCTGACCTTCAGTGAGGTGCTCCAGAACTCCTCGAACGTGGGCTCCATCAAGGCGGGGATGCAGCTCGGCAAGGAGCGCTACTACCGCTACATCACCGCCTTCGGCTTCGGCCAGCCCGTGGGCCTCGGGCTGCCGGGGGAGAGCCGCGGGCAGCTCCGCGCTCCCGCCCGCTGGTCGGCGTTGTCGCTCGCCACCATGTCCATCGGCCAGGAGATCTCCGTCACCGCCGTGCAGATCCTGAGCGCCTTCGCGGCCATCGCCAACGGCGGGCGGCTGATGCAGCCGCAGATCGTGCGTGCGGTGCTCGACGCGCAGGGACGCGAGGTGAGCGTCTTCGAGCCCAAGCCTATCCGCCAGGTCATCTCGCCGGAGACGGCGCGCGAGCTCACCACCATCATGACGGCGGTGGTGCGCGAGGGCACGGGGCACAATGCGGCCATCTCCGGCTACGAGGTCGCGGGGAAGACGGGCACCGCGCAGAAGATGGATCCGACCATCCATCGCTACTCGCACGCGCCCGGCGTGCTCTCCTTCGTGGGCTTCGCACCCGCCGACGATCCGCGCATCGCCATGATCGTGATGCTCGACGAGCCCAAGAACGAGAAGTGGGGCAGCGAGGCCGCCGCGCCCATCTTCTCCGCCATCGGCCGCGAGGCCCTGCGCCACCTCAACGTGCCGCCGCGCGGCACCACCCCCGTGCCCATCGTGCGCGCGGAGGCGGGCGCCGCGGAGCCGCCGCCCACCCTGCAACTCGCGAGCTTCGACGAGGCGACCGCTGCTGGCGTGATGCCGTTGCTCCAGGGCCGCTCGCTTCGGCGGGCCATGGCCGCGCTCGCTCCGTTCGACGTGGCCATCGAGGTGCGGGGGCACGGCGTGGTCGTGGCCCAGTCGCCCGCGCCGGGGACGCCGATGTCGGCCGGCATGCCGTGCCGCCTCACCCTTGCCCGTCCGGCGGATCAGCCGGCCGCGAGCCAATGAGCGGCGCGCCCGTGCCCACCGCGAGGCTGCTGGAGGCGTTGCCAGACAAGCGGGTGCTCGGGGAGATGCCCGCGGAGATCCGCGGCGTCGCCTACGACTCGCGGAAGGTCGAGCCGGGGGAGATCTTCGTCGCCATTCCCGGCCTCAAGCAGGATGGCCGCCGCTACGTCGAGGACGCCCTCGCCCGCGGCGTCTCCGCCGTAGTCCTGGAAGGCGCGGACATCCTCGAGGGTCGCAGCGTGCCGCGCGTGCTCGTGTCCTCCTCCCGGGAGGCTCTGGCCCGCCTCGCCGATGCGTACTTCGGGCATCCCTCGGGTGCCCTCATCGTGATCGGTATCACCGGGACCAACGGCAAGACCACGACCTCCTATCTGGTGGATGCCTTGCTCGCCGCCCAGGGATGGCGCACGGGCGTCATCGGCACCGTGCAGTACCGCATCGGTGACGTGAGCATTCCCGCGGGGCAGACCACGCCGGAAGCCCTCGAGACGCAATCCCTGCTCCGGCGCATGCAGGACGCCGGCGTCACCGCGGTGGCCATGGAGGTCTCCTCGCACGCGCTCGCTCTCTCGCGAGTGGACGGCATCGACTTCGACGTCGCCGTCTTCACCAACCTGACCCAGGACCATCTCGATTTCCACGTGACCATGGACGCGTATCGCGAGGCGAAGCGCCGGCTCTTTCGTCTCCTCGCCGCCGGTCACAAGCCGTCTCGCCATGCCGTGGTCAATGCCGACGATCCGTCCGGTCTCGCGATGGTGGCGGACCTTCCCCTCCACACCCTGACCTACGGCGTGCGCGGGCGGACCGACGTGCGGCCCACCCGCTGGTCCTCGGGCGCCGAGGGCATCCGGATGAACGTGCACACGCCCGCAGGTCCGCTCGACATTGCCTCGCCGCTGGTAGGCGAGCACAACGTGGAGAATCTCCTCGCGGCCACGGGCGTGGGCGTCGCCCTCGGCATGGAGCCAGCGCTCATCGCGCGTGCCCTCGGCTCCGTGGCCTCGGTGCCCGGGCGCTTCGAGCGGGTGGAAGCGGGGCAGCCCTTCCTCGTGGTGGTCGACTACGCCCACACCCCCGACGCACTCGAGCGCACGCTGGAGACTGCGCGCAAGCTGCGCGGCTCCCACGGCCGGCTCGCCGTCGTCTTCGGCTGCGGTGGCGACCGCGATCGCGGCAAGCGCCCGCTCATGGGCGAGATCGCCGCGCGTCTCGCCGACCACGTCTGGGTCACCTCGGACAATCCGCGCAGCGAGCCGCCGGAGGCGATCATCGCCGACATCGTGGCGGGGATCCCGGCCGGGCTCGCGCGACATGAGACAATTCCGGACAGGAAAGCCGCCATCCAGCGCGCGCTGACCTGGGCCGGCGCCGGCGACGTCGTCGTCATCGCGGGCAAGGGCCACGAGACCTATCAGATCATCGGTTCCGAGGTACTCCCCTTCGACGATCGCGCCCAGGCCCGGGCGGCCCTTGTCGGGAGGACGACATAGGAACGCGCATGCCGGCATTCACCGTCGAAGAAATCGTGCGGGGCACTCGCGGGGCCTTGCTCGCGGGGGACCTCGGCATCGCGGTGTCCGGCGTGTCGATCGACAGCCGCAGCCTGCAGGTGGGCGAGGCCTTCTTCGCCATCCACGGCGAGCGGCTCGACGGGCACGCCTTCCTGCGCGACTCGGTGGGGCGAGGCGCGGGGTGCCTCGTGGTCGACACCGTGCCTGACGAGCTGCCCGCTGGGGTGCCGCTGGTGCTCGTGGACGACACCACGCAGGCGCTCGGCCGGGTCGGCGCGTGGCATCGCTCACGCTTCAGCATCCCCGTGGCCGCGGTCACGGGCTCGAACGGCAAGACCGCGACCAAGGAGCTGATGGCCTCCGTGCTCGGTGCCCTCGGACCCGTGCTCAGGCCCGAGTCGAGCTTCAACAACCAGTGGGGCCTGCCCCTGACGCTCCTCAAGCTGACGGCGGAGCACCGGTCGGCCGCGCTCGAGCTCGGCACGAATCGCCCCGGAGAGATCGCTGCCCTCGCCGCCCTCGCCCGGCCCACGGTGGCCGCCGTCACCACCGTCTCGAGCGCGCACACGGAGTTCCTGGGCTCGCTCGACGGGATACAGGACGAGAAGTCCGCCCTCGTGCGGGCCGTGCCGCCCGATGGCGCGGTGGTGCTCAACGCCGACGATCCCCGCGTGCTCGCCATGCAGGCGAGGAGCCGCGCGCGCGTGTGGACCTACAGCGCCGCCGGCCCCGCCGACGTCCGCTCGAGGGGGGTGGTGGAGGACGGGCCGGCCGGTCTCGCCTTCACCCTCGAGCTTCCCGAGGGACGGCGTCCGGTGCGGCTCCGCTTCGCCGGCCGCCACAACGTGACCAATGCGCTCGCCGCCGCCGGCATCGGGGTCGCCCTCGGCCTCGACCTCGAGGCGATCGTGCGCGGCCTCGAGGCGGCGCGCCCGGTCAAGGGACGCTGCGTGTGGCGGACGGCGGGGTCGCTCGCCCTCCTCGACGACACCTACAACGCCAATCCCGTCTCCGTGCGGGCGGCCCTCGAGACCCTCACCGCGTCCGCCGGCCCACGGCGCCGCGTGGTGGTGCTGGGCGACATGCTGGAGCTCGGGCCGATCACGGAGGCCGCGCATCGCGAGATGGGGGCGGCAGTGGCCGCGTCCGGCGCCGCGGAGCTCGTCGGACTTGGCCGCGCCTGCCGCGCGGCGGTGGAGGCGGCGCGCGAGGCGGGGCTGGCGGAGAGTCATCACGCCGCCAGCTTCGAGGACACGGTGGCGCATCTCCTCAAGCGGCTCGTGCCCGGCGACGCCGTCCTGATCAAGGGCTCGCGCGGCATGCGCATGGAGCGTGTGGTGGATGCGCTGCTCGCCCGCTTCGGAGGGGAGAATGCCTGATGCTCTACGAGCTCCTCGTGCCGCTGGCGAGAGACAGCATCGTCTTCAACGTCTTCCGGTACATCACCTTCCGGTCGGCCATGGCCACGGTGACGGCCATCGCGCTCTCCTTCCTCCTCGGGCCCTGGATGATTCGGAGGCTGCGCGCGCTGCAGTACGGCGGCGAGACGATCCGCGAGGACACGCCGGAGCGTCACCGGGCCAAGGCGGGCACGCCCTCCATGGGCGGCTTTCTCATCCTCACCGCGCTGCTCGTCTCGACGCTCCTGTGGACGAATCTCCACAACCGCTACGTCTGGGTGCTCATCGTGGCCACGGCGAGCTTCGCCATGATCGGCTTCCTCGACGACTACCGGAAGCTCCGCACCAAGAAGGGACTGCGGGCCAAGGAGAAGTTCGGCGCGCAGATCCTCACCGTGGGCTGCCTCATGACCTGGCTCTATCTGTGGCCGCCCGACGGCTTCACCACCGCCCTGTCCATTCCCTTCTTCAAGGGATGGCTGCTCGTCCTGGGTGGCTTCTGGGTGCCCTTCGCGGTGCTGGTGATCGTGGGCTCGTCCAACGCGGTGAACTTGACCGACGGGCTCGACGGCCTCGCCATCGGGCCCATCGTGATGGCGGGCGGCGCCTTCGCCATCATCGCGTACCTGAGCGGCAACTTTCGCCTCGCCGAGTACCTGCGCATCCTCAACGTGAAGGGCACGGGCGAGCTAGCCATATTCTCCGCCGCGCTGGTGGGGGCGGCCCTCGGCTTTCTCTGGTTCAACAGCTATCCCGCTCAGGTCTTCATGGGCGACGTGGGCTCGCTCGCCCTCGGGGGCGCGCTGGGCACGCTGGCCGTGCTGACCAAATCCGAGTTGCTGCTCCCCCTCATCGGGGGGATCTACGTGCTGGAAGCGGTGTCCGTGATCATTCAGGTCGCCTACTTCAAGGCCACGGGCAAGCGCTTCTTCCGCATGGCGCCGCTGCATCACCACTACGAAATGGAAGGCTGGCCGGAGCCCAAGATCATCGTCCGGTTTTGGATCGTGTCCTTCATGCTGGCGCTCCTCGCGCTCACCACGCTCAAACTGAGATAGCGGCGTGAGCGCGCCCTCAGCCCAGACGGTGGAGGAGGATCAGATGACGGCGGAACGCGGCCCGGCCTATCGCGAGTGGCTCGCCCGGCGCACGGTGGCCGTGGTCGGGCTGGCGCGCAGCGGCGTGGCGGCGGCCCGCCTCGTCCGTCGCCTGGGCGGCCGAGTGCTCGCCTCCGACTCCAACGCGCGCGAGGCGCTGACCCCGGAGGCCCTCGAGCTGGAGCGCCTCGGGTGCACCCTTTTCGCGAGCGGCCATCCCGAGGCGGCCTTCGCGGGCGCCGATCTCGTGGTGGTGAGCCCCGGGGTGCCACTCGAGCTGCCCGCTCTCGAGGCGGCGCGCGGGCGCAGCGTGCCGATCATCGGCGAGCTCGAGCTCGGCTGGCGGGCGATGGAGGCAGACCTCATCGCCATCACCGGCACGAACGGCAAGACCACCACCACCACGCTCACCGGCGAGCTGGCCGCGGGCACCATGCGGCCCGTGCTGGTGGGGGGCAACATCGGCACGCCCCTCTGCGCGGCGGCCCTCGACTTCCCCGCCGACGGGCTGGTGGTGGCCGAAGCCTCGTCCTTCCAGCTGGACACCACCGTTGAGCTGCGCCCGCGCGTGGCCGCCGTGCTCAACCTCACCCCCGATCATCTCGATCGCCACAAGACCTTCGAGCGCTACGTCGACGCCAAGGCCAAGATCTTCGCCAACCAGACTGCCGCCGACTGCGCGGTGTTGAACGCGGACGACGCGGCCACCGTGGCCCTCGCCTCGCGCACGCGGGCGCGGGTGGTCTGGTTCAGCCGGCTCCGGGCCCTCGATCACGGCGTCTTCGTCCAGGACGGCTGGATCGTGGCCAAGCTCAACAGCCACGTCGAGGCGATCTGCCCGCTCGCCGAGATCACCCTGCGCGGCCAGCACAACGTGGAGAATGTGCTGGCCGCCACCGGCTGCGCCCTGTGGACGGGCCTCTCTCCCGAGGCGATCCGGGCGGGCATCGGCGCCTTCCCCGGCGTCTCGCACCGCATCGAGCGCGTCGCCGAGGAGCGCGGAGTCGTGTACTACAACGATTCCAAGGGCACCAACGTCGCCTCGACCATCAAGGCGCTCGAGAGCTTCACGGAGCCGATCGTGCTGATCGCGGGAGGCAAGGGCAAGGGGCAGGATTTCTCGCCGCTCGCCGATGCTGCGCGCGGGCGCGTACGGCAGGCCGTGCTCATCGGAGTCGACCGTCCCGCCGTGCGGGCGGCCCTCGAGCCGGCGGGCGTGCCCTGCGCCGATGCCGCCTCCATGCGCGACGCGGTAGCCTCCGCCCGCTCCCTCTCGCGCGCGGGCGACGTGGTGCTGCTCTCGCCCGCCTGCGCCTCCTTCGACATGTTCGACAACTACGAGCACCGCGGCGAGGTCTTCATGGCCCTCGTCCACGAGCTGACCCGTGCCTAGGAAGCTCACCCCCGACCTCTGGCTCTTCGGCCTCATCGTGGGCCTCGTCTCCATCGGAGTGGTGATGGTGTACTCGGCGAGCGCCATTATGGCCGCCGACCGTTTCCACGATCCGCTGCACTTCCTGAAGCGGCAGGGGCTGTGGGTGCTCCTCGGCATGGGCGCGCTGTGGGCGGGGATGCGCTTCGACTACCGGCGCCTGGAACGTCTCGTCGTCCCGCTCATGGCGGCGTCCTTCGTGCTCCTCATCCTCGTGCTGGTGCCGCCCTTCGGCCAGGAGATCAACGGCACGCGCCGGTGGCTGCGCCTGGGCCTGGTGTCTTTCCAGCCCGTGGAGCTCGCCAAGCTCTCGCTCCTACTCTATCTCGCCTCCTTCCTCGCGCGTCGCGAGGAGGCGATGGCGAGCTTCAGCCGCGGCCTGCTCCCGCTCCTCCTCGTGGCGGGCGGGATGGCGGGGCTGACCCTGCTCCAGCCCGACATGGGCAACGCCATGGTCCTGATCATCCTCACCTTGGCCCTCGCCTATCTCGGCGGCGCGCGCGTCGCCCACATGGGCCTGATCGCGGGCGCCGCCCTGCCGCTCTGCGCGGTGGCCATCGCCATGAAGCCCTATCGCCTGCGCCGCATGGTCGCCTTCATGAATCCGTGGAACGATCCGCAGGGCTCGGGCTTCCAGATCATCCAATCGTTCCTCGCCCTCGGCTCGGGAGGCTGGATCGGCCGCGGCCTGGGCGAGTCGAAGCAGAAGCTCTTCTACCTGCCGGAGGCTCACACCGACTTCATCTTCGCCATCGTGGGGGAGGAGTTCGGCATGCTGGGCGCCGCGGTGGTGGTCGCCCTCTTCGCGCTCCTCATCTGGCGCGGCCTGCGCATCGGCCTGCGCGCGCCCGAGGCCTTCGGATCGTATCTGGCTCTCGGGCTCACCGTGATGCTCGCCACCCAGACTCTGGTGAACTTGGGCGTGGTCACGGGCTCGCTGCCCACCAAGGGCCTGCCGCTGCCCTTCATCTCCTTTGGCGGCTCCGCGCTCACCATGACGCTCTTCTCCACCGGCGTCCTGCTCAACATCTCGCAGCACACCGGGACCAGCTAGTCATGTTCAAGAAGTATCAGCAGATCCATTTCGTGGGCATCGGCGGCGTCGGCATGAGCGGTATCGCCGAGGTCCTGCTCACTCTCGGCTACCGCATCACTGGCTCCGACCAGAAGCGGAACGAGACGGTGGAGCGACTCGAGCGCCTGGGCGCCAAGGTCTACACCGGCCACGAGCCCTCGCACATCGAGGGCGCGCACGTGGTCGTGTACTCCTCTGCGGTGGCCCGCGACAACGTGGAGGTCCACGTGGCGCGCCAGCGCGGCGTGCCCGTCATCCCCCGCGCGGAGATGCTCGCGGAGCTGATGCGGCTCAAGTACGGCATCGCCATCGCGGGCACGCACGGCAAGACCACCACCACCTCCATGGTGGCGGCGGTCCTCGGGGCGGCCGGCCTCGATCCCACGGTGGTGGTGGGGGGGCGCGTGCACGGCCTCGGCGCCAACGCGCGGCTCGGTCGCGGCGAGTTCCTGGTGGCGGAGGCCGACGAATCCGACGGCTCCTTTCTCAAGCTCACCCCGACCATCGCGGTGGTCACCACCATCGACGCCGAGCACCTCGACCACTACGCGGACCTCGACGCCATCCGCGCGGCCTTTCTCACCTTCGTGAACAAGGTGCCCTTCTACGGCTCCGCCGTCCTCTGCCTCGATCAGCCGAACATTCAGCAGCTGATCCCGCAGATCGAGAAGCGCGTGATCACCTACGGCATCGAGTCCGGTGCCGACGTCACCGCCCGCCGCCTCACCTTCTCGGGCATGCAGTCGCAGTTCGGGGTGATGAACCGCGGCAAGGTCCTGGGCCAGGTCGGCATCCAGGTGCCGGGCCGCCACAACGTGCTCAACGCGCTGGCCGCGGTGGTCGTCGGCCTCGACCTCGAGGTGCCGTTCGGACAGATCCAGCAGGCCCTCGCCGGCTTCGCCGGCGTGCAGCGCCGCTTCCAGGTCAAGGGCGAGGCGGCGGGCGTCCTCGTGGTGGACGACTACGGTCATCACCCCGCGGAGATCCGCGCCACCCTGGCCGCCGCCAAGGCCGGGTTCGATCGCCGGGTCATCACGATCTTCCAGCCCCATCGCTACACGCGGACGCAGCATCTCCGCCAGGAGTTCCTGACGGCGTTCTACCAGTCCGACGTGCTGATCGTCATGGACGTCTATGCCGCGGGCGAGGCGCCCATTCCCGGCGTGCACGCCCGGGATCTCGTGGACGGGATCGCCGCCCACGGTCACCGCGAGGTCCTGTACATGGACGGCGATCGTCCCGGCATCCTCGACTACCTCTGCGAATCCACCCGTACCGGCGACCTCGTGCTCACCTTGGGCGCCGGAGACGTCGGCCAGCTGGGCGCGGAGTTGCTCGCGCGCCTCAACGCCCCAAACAGGAGGCACTAAATGCTCGGAGAGATTCGAGGCGAGGTGCGATTCAAGGAGCCCCTGAGCTTCCATACCTCCTTGCGCATCGGCGGGCCGGCGGACATCTTCGTCGTCCCGCAGGACGTCGAGGACATCCGCCTCGCCCTGAGCTTCGCGGAGCGCGAGCAGCTGCCCGTCGAGGTCATCGGAGGCGGCAACAACCTGCTCGTGCGCGATCGCGGGGTGCGCGGGGTGGTGGTGAAGATCGAGGGCTGCCTGGGGCGCGCGGAGTTTCACGGCGAGGAAGCGGTGGCGGGAGCGGGGGTGGGGCTCTCCGCCCTGATCCGCGAGGCGGCCGCCCTCAACCTGGGCGGCATCGAAAGTCTCGTGGGCATTCCCGCCACCATCGGGGGCGCCCTGGCCATGAACGCCGGCACCCCCGACGGATGGATCGGCGACTTCGTCTCCGCCGTCTACTTCCTCCATCCCGACGGCACCCTCGGCGAATTCAAGCCCGGCAACGGCGCCTTCGGCTACCGCGCCTTCGCGGTGCCCGCGGGCGCAGTGCTCGTGGGCGCGCGCCTGCATCTCCACCGACGTCCCCAGGCGGAGATCCAGAAGGAGATGAAGCAGCGCCTCAAGCACAAGAAATCGACGCAGCCGCTCGCCCTCGCCTCTGCGGGCTGCGTGTGGAAGAACCCCGCGGGGGAGACGGCGGGCCGGCTCATCGAGAAGGTGGGGCTCAAGGGCAAACGGCTCAACGGCGCGGAGATCTCGGCCAAGCACGCCAACTTCATCGTCAACCGGGGCGGCGCGAATGCCACCGACATCACCGCCCTCATGGACATGACGCGCGAGCGCGTCCAGTCCCAGTTCGGCATCTCCCTCGAGCCCGAGATCCGGGTGATGGGAGAAGCATGAGGGGACACACCGGCGTCCTCTCCCCGCGCGGCGTCTCCCACGGCGGGCTGGCCGACCTCGCCGACCCGAGCACGGCGATGGCCGGCCAGCGGCTCGACCGGCGCCGCCGGCGCCGTCG
Source organism: Candidatus Methylomirabilota bacterium (assembly GCA_046723845.1). Lineage (GTDB taxonomy): Bacteria > Methylomirabilota > Methylomirabilia > Rokubacteriales > CSP1-6 > AR37. The sequence continues at coordinate 28,302 of JBKOVG010000010.1, forward strand.
CCTCCTGCGCGGGCTGCGGCGCGCGGTCATCTGGCTCGGCCTGCCCGTGGCTCTCGTCGCCCTCAGCGGCCCGCTCGCCTCCGTGGCCGCTCCGCTCCTCGCCAGCTCGCGCTTTGCCGTCGATCGCATCGAGGTGGCGGGCCAGAGCCGGCTCTCCGCGGAGGAGGTGGTCAAGGCCTCCGGCCTCGTGCCCGGCCAGAGCCTGTGGAGCCTGGACACGCGGCGCGCGGTGGCCGGCGTCGAGTCGCTTCCGCTCGTCCGGCGCGCGGAGCTCGTGCGCGCCTTCCCCAATCGCGTCACGCTCTTCGTGGAGGAGCGCCAGCCCTTCACGCTGGTGAGCGTGGGGCATCTCTATTGGGTCGACGAGCAGGGCGTGGCCCTGGGCCCGGAGAGCCGCGCGGTGAGCGTGGAGGCGCCCGTGATCTCCGGTCTGGGCGTGGACGACGTGACAGAGGCGGGGCGCATGCCCTCGGAGCGCGTGGCTACCGGGGTGGCGCTCCTGCGTACGCTCATGCGCGTGCAGAGCCCGCTCCTCCGCGAGATCTCCGAAGTGGACGTAAGCCGCCCGGAAGGCCCGGTGCTCTACATGCTGGACGGCGTTGAAGTGCGCATCGGCAGCGAGGACTGGGAGGGCCGTCTGGGCCGGCTGGGTGGCGTGCTCGCCCAGCTGCGCGCATCCGGGCAGACCGTGACGTCGATCGACCTGCGTTTCCGCGACCAGGTCGTGCTCAAAACCGCGAAGAGGTAGGGGGCGACATGGGCAGAGGGAGGGGGCGTCAGCTCATCACCGGCCTCGACGTGGGGACGACCAAGATCTGCTGCGTCATCGCCGAGTGGTCCTCCATCGGGACCCTCGACATCGTGGGGGTGGGGACCAGTCCGTCGCGCGGGCTGCGCAAGGGCGTGGTGGTCAACATCGACTCCACCGTGGAGAGCATCAAGCAGGCGGTGGGCGACGCCGAGGAGATGGCGGGAGTGGAGATCGCGGGCGTGCTGGCGGGCGTGGCGGGCGGCCACATCCGCGGCGTCAACAGCCGCGGCGTCATCGCCATCTCCGGCAAACACCGCGAGGTGAGCCAGGCCGACGTGGACCGCGCCCTCGACGCCGCCCGCGCCATTAACCTGCCCCAGGACCGCGAGATCATCCACGCGCTGCCCCAGACGTACGTAGTGGACGATCAGGACGGCATCAAGGAGCCTGTGGGCATGTCGGGCGTGCGCCTGGAGGTCGAGGTGCACCTGGTCACGGGGGCGACGACCTCGGTGCGCAACGTTGTCCGCAGCGTCAATCGCGCGGGCCTCCAGGTGCAGGACATCGTGCTCGAGCCGCTCGCCTCCGCGGAGGCCGTGCTCTCCGACGAAGAGAAGGAGCTGGGCATTCTCCTGATCGACCTCGGGGGCGGCACCACCGATGTCGCCCTCTTCCGAGACGGCGCGGTCTGGCACACGGGCGTGCTGCCGCTGGGCGGCGATCACATCTCGAACGACGTGGCGGTGGGACTGCGCACGCCCACCGCGGAGGCCGAGGAGCTCAAGAAGCGCCATGGGTGCGCCTTGACCGCTCTCGTGCGCGAGGACGAGGTGATCTCCGTGCCGTCGGTGGGGGGGCGCAAGGCGCGGGAGCTGTCGCGCCAGATCCTCTCCGAGATCATCCAGCCGCGCGTGGAGGAGATCTTCACCCTCGTGGCCCGCGAGCTGACCAAGGCCGGGCTGGAGGACGCGGCGGCGGCGGGCGTGGTGGTCACGGGCGGCACGTCCATCCTGCCCGGCGTTCCCGAACTCGCCGAGCAGGTCTTCGATCTGCCCGTGCGCCGCGGGATGCCCACGGGCGTGGGCGGGCTCTCCGACGTGGTGCGCAGCCCCATCTACTCCACAGGGGTGGGCCTCGCCCTCTACGGGGCGCGCGGGTGCCGGAGCGGCGGCATGGCCATGGACGAGGGCGGCGTCTCCATGGCCCCCGGCCCCCTGCGCAGGCTGCGCGACTGGTTCAGCGAGCTGTTCTAACGACGACGACAATCACGGACACGTTCAAGGAGGAGCCGATGGTTGAACGAGGGAAACCGGTGTTCGAGCTCGAAGAGGCAAGGGACAGCGCCAAGATCAAGGTGATCGGTCTGGGGGGGGGCGGGTCCAACGCCATCAACCGCATGATGGAGGCCCGCTTCACCGGCGTCGAGTTCATCGTGGCGAACACGGACAGCCAGGCGCTCCGTTTCTCACCCGCGCCGCTGAAGATCCAGATCGGCGCGCGGCTGACCCAGGGCCTGGGAGCGGGCGCGGATCCGGAGGTGGGCAAGAACGCCGCTCTCGAGGATCGCGAGCAGATCAAGAAGATGCTTGAAGGCGCCGACATGGTCTTCGTCACCGCGGGCCTGGGCGGCGGCACCGGCACGGGCTCGGCGCCCATCGTGGCCGCTACCGCCAAGGAGCTGGGCATCCTCACGGTGGCTGTGGTGACCAAGCCGTTCGCCTTCGAGGGACGGCGACGCTCGCAGCAGGCGGAGCAGGGGCTCACCGAGCTCCGCGGCGTGGTCGACACCCTGATCACCATCCCCAACCAGCGGCTCCTCGCCGTGGTCGATCGCGGCACGCCGCTCGTCGAGGCCTTCAAGGTCGCCGACACTGTCCTGCTCCAGGCGGTGCAGGGCATCTCCGACCTGATCCTCGTGCCCGGCCTCATCAACCTCGACTTCGCCGACGTGCGCACCATCATGGCGGGCATGGGCATGGCCCTCATGGGTGCGGGCATCGGCAAGGGCCAAAACCGAGCCCTCGACGCGGCCCAGAAGGCGGTGGCGAGCCCGCTCCTCGACGAGACCTCCATCGACGGCGCCCGCGGCATCCTGATAAACTTCACGGGCGGCTCGGACCTCTCCCTCCACGAGGTCGAAGAAGCCGCGCGCATCGTGCAGGAGGCGGCGCACGAGGAGGCGCACATCATCTTCGGCGCGGTGATCGACCCGAGCCTGCAGGACGAGGTGCGCATCACGGTCATCGCCACGGGGTTCAGCGAGCGCAAGGAATCGAGCCAGCCGTCGGGGAAGGTGGTGGATCTGCCTCGGCCCTCGCGGCCCGGCGTGCCCACCACCAAGGACTGGCGACGTCGCGTGCCCGCCGATATCCGGGCCGAGGGTGAGGCGGAGCCGACCGAGGAGGATCTGGACGTCCCCGCGTTCCTCAGGAGGCAGGCCGACTAAATTCATCCAGGGGAGGGGCCATGCTGAAAGAGTTCAAAGAATTCATCATGCGGGGCAACGTGATGGAGCTCGCGGTAGGCGTGGTGATCGGCGCGGCCTTCGGCCGGGTGGTCGCCTCCTTCGTCGCCGACGTCCTCATGCCCCCCATCGGCCTCTTGCTCGGCAAGACGGACTTCTCCAATCTCTTCATCGCGCTCGGGGGGCAGCAGTTCCCCACCATCGCCGCGGCCAAGGCGGCGGGGGTCCCCACGATCAACTACGGCATCTTCATCCAAACTGTCATCGACTTCCTCATCGTGGCCTTCGCCGTCTTCCTCGTGATCAAACAGGTCAACCGGCTGTTCCCGGCCCCCGCCGCGCCCGTGACCACGCGGCCGTGCCCGCTCTGCCTGTCCGCCATTCCCCTGGGGGCCACGCGCTGCGCCCACTGCACGGCGGAGGTCAGGCCGGCCTAGGCAGTCGCTCGACGTAGGCGAGGTAGGGAGCGAGGCGGAACTTCTTGGACGTGTTGGCCGAGGACATGTAATAGTCGCCCGCCCGACGGCTCCGTCCTCCGCCCGCGTGGCGGGCACGGACTTCCGTGTAGCGCACGATCTCATCGTACCGCGTGAGACAATGGCCGAGCCATGACCGCGCCGCGCTTCGAAGGTGACCCGCCGTCGCACTTCCTCTCCCCGCTCC
>JBKOVG010000354.1:0-16348 GCA_046723845.1 Candidatus Methylomirabilota bacterium
TCGGAGACCTACCCCGCGGACCACATCTCGTTGCGCACCGTCACCTCCGACAACTTCCTGGTGATCGACACCACCGCGCGCGACGACAAGCAGGTGAAGCGGCGCCAGATCATCGCCGAGGTGGACTGGAAGAGCGCTTTCGCCATGATCTATCCCAAGGCCATCTATATGGTCGAGGGCGAGCCGTTCGAGGTGCAGGAGCTCCGCTACCGCGAGGACGAGGAGAAAGTCGCCTACGTCAAGAAGGTGGTGGTGGACTACTTCACCGATGCCATCAGCGCCAAGGGCGTGTGGATCCTCCAGCGCTTCACCAAGCAGGAGACCCCCGGGCTGGTGGGCGAGCAGGGCGAGGTGCTCGTCGCCGAGAAGGTGGTGGGCTTCAAGAAGATCAAGATGGGCACCATGGAAAACGTGGGCTCGGGCGAGGTCGAGCTGCCCCAGCAGGAGATGCAGACCACCTCCGCCTGGCTCACCGTGGATCCCAAGGTGCTCTCTGAGATCTCCACCCAGCGCGACGAGCTGGTGGACGGCATGCGGGCCCTCACGCGGCTGCTGCACTCGCTCGCTCCGACCTTCCTCCTCTGCGACATCCGGGACATCGGCGCCTGGCTGGGCGACGGCCGCCCCGCCGCCGAGGGGCAGGTCGTCACGCGCGAGGTGATGCGCGCCCAGCTCGTGCAGGGCGCCGAGTTCACGCCAACGATCTATCTTTACGACAACCTGCCGGGGGGCATCGGCCTTGCCGAGCGCATCTTCGAGGTGCTGCCGGATCTCCTCGCCCGCGGCCTGGAGACCCTCGAGGCCTGCCCGTGTCCGAGCGGCTGCCCCTCGTGCGTGGGGCCGGTGAACGAGGTCGGCCGTCGCGCCAAGCCGGTGGCTCTGGCCCTCCTCACCCGCCTCGTCCGTCGCCGCTGACCATCGCCCACGTCCCGTGAGCGACGTCGCCGCCGATCTCCGCCAGGTCATTCGTCGTCTCGAGGCCAAGAGTCGCGCGAGTCCCGCGTTTCGGCGGGGCGGCTCGCTCGAGGATCTGGTGGGAGGCGCCGTCGAGGAGACAGATCGAGGACACGTGCTGTGCGTGCGCCGCCGCTTCGACGCGGATCATCATCACGGCCGCCAGCCGCTCGAGCGAGCGCGGAGCATCACGGAGGCGCCGCTGGCGCTCCTCGCGCGCGGTGAGGCGCCGTCGGGCCCGCGCCTCCTCTATCTCGACACCGAGACCACCGGCCTTGCCGGCGGCACCGGGACCTATGCCTTCCTCGTGGGCGTGGGCTTCTTCGCCGAGGGTGCCTTCGAGGTGCGGCAGTACTTCATGCGCGACCTCGACGAGGAGCCGGCGCTCCTCGCCGCCCTCGATCCGCTCCTGCGCGACGTGGACGGCATCGTCACCTACAACGGCGCGGGCTTCGACCTGCCGCTGCTTGAGACACGCTTCGTGCTGGGCCGTCGCCGCTGGCCCGACACGGTCTTTCACCTCGATCTCCTGCCCGCCGCGCGCCGGCTCTGGAGCGCGCGGCTTCCGGATTGCCGTCTCGGCACGGTGGAGCAGCACGCTCTCGGCTTCGTCCGCGAGGACGATCTGCCGGGCGCCCTCATTCCGCAGGTGTACTTCGACTATCTCCGGCGCCAGTCACCCGGCCAGCTCCCGCGCGTGTTCGAGCACAACCGGCACGACATCCTGTCGCTCGTGGCGTTGGCGGGCTGGGTGGCCGAGGCCGTCGTCCTGGCGCCCGCCATCGACCTCGGGCCCGACGAACTGGCGGGGCTCGGGCGCCTCTGGGAAGCGGCGGATCCCGAGCGTGGCGAGGCGTGCTATCGCTCGGCGCTCGAGCGCGGCCTCCAGAGCCCGGCGCGCGAGCGGGTGCTGGGCCGTCTCGCCTGGCGGGAAAAGCGGCGCGCGCGGTGGGATGCCTCGCGCGAGCTGTGGGAAGCCGCGGCTCGGGGCGCGCGCATCTTCGACGCGCGGCCGTGGGAGGAGATGGCCAAGATCCACGAGCACCGGCTGCGCGACTTCGTCGCCGCCCAGGCGGTGGTCGCCGAAGCCCTCGCGCGCGCCCGCGCCCATCGCGCGCCCGCCCTCGTCCTCGACGCCCTTCATCACCGGCTCGAGCGCCTCACGCGTCGTCTCGCCCGGCTGACCTGACGCCCCCGCCGATCGAGAGCAGCGCTACTTCCGGGACAGCACCTGGGGATTCACCGGCGTAAGCGGTGCCTTGCCCTCGAGCACGGCGAGGCAATTGTCCACCGCGAGGTTGGCCATGCGCAGGCGTGTGTCCGCCGAGGCGCTGCCGATGTGGGGAGCGAGCACCACGTTGGGAAGGCCGATCAGGCCGGGATGCACCTTGGGCTCGTCCTCGAACACGTCCAGTCCCGCGCCCGCGATCCAGCCCTCCTTGAGGGCCTGCACGAGGGCGGCTTCGTCGACCACGGGACCGCGGGCGGCGTTGACCAGATACGCGGTCTTCTTCATGGTCCGGAGCGACTGCGCATTGAACAGGTGCCGGGTCTCGGGCAGGAGAGGCGTGTGGATGGTGACGAAGTCCGACTCGCGCAACAAGGTGGCAATGTCGGCGCGCGTGGCGCGCAGCTCATGCTCCGTCGCCGCATCGGCCGCGACCGCGTCCTGGTAGAGCACGCGCATGCCGAAGCCATAGGCCCGCCGGGCCATGGCCCGGCCGATGCGCCCGAAGCCTACGATGCCCAGCGTCTTGCCGTAGATGTCGCCGCCGTGGAGGAGCATGTTCTCCCACTGCGTGAAGCGGCCGTCGCGCACGTAGCGGTCGGCCTCGATGAGGCGCCGGGCGGTGGCCATGAGCAGGGTCCAGGCGAAGTCCGCGGTGGTCTCGGTGAGCACGTCCGGCGTGTTGGTGATGACCACCCCGCGCCTCGTCGCCGCCGCGACGTCGATGTTGTTGAAGCCCACGGCGACGTTGGCGGCGACCCTCAGATCCGGACAGGCGGCCAGGAGCTCGTCGTCGATGGTGTCCGTGATCACGCAGACCAGGCCCTGCCGTCCCCGGAGTCGCCGGAGTAGCTCCGGCCGCGGCAGCGGCGCGTCGACGTCGTTGAAGTCGACATCGGCCCGGGTCCGGGCCCGCGAGACGGCGTCCGGGGGCAGAGATCGGGAGATGAAGAGGGATGGCCGGAAGGTCTTGGCCGTCATGTCGTCTCCGTGGCTAACTGACTGTCCTGTATGGGAAATTTGAGCCTTGACTCGATCGTGGGTGACGACTATGATTAGCACTCGGTTGCGGTGAGTGCCAACCGCTGTAGTGGCCACGAGCCGGCCCGGAAGCGTCAACATCTTATCCATCGGAGGGTGATTTGACTATGAAGATTCGCCCGTTGCACGATCGCATTCTCGTCAAGCGTCAGGAAGAGAAGGAGATGAAGAAGGGCGGCATCATCATTCCTGACAGCGCCAAGGAGAAGCCGCAGGAGGGCAAGGTGATCGCCGTGGGGAACGGCAAGGTCACTGACGACGGCAAGAAGATCACGCTCGACGTCAAGACCGGCGATCGCATCCTCTTCGGCAAGTACTCCGGATCCGAGGTCACCCTGGACAACGAAGAGTATCTGATCCTCCGTGAGGAGGACGTGCTCTGCATCCTTGAATAGCGTCCCGGGCAGCATTCGGAGACTGCTGGCGGACGTCGTCTGACGTGAAGCGATCCGGCCGGGGCCGTAGGCGCCGGCCAATTCCATCGACCGAAACGAGGAGGAGAACCAGATGCCAAAGCAGGTGATTTTCAGCGACGAGGGGCGGGCCGCGCTGCTTCGCGGAGTCAACATCATGGCCGCCGCCGTGAAGGCGACCATGGGCCCCAAGGGCCGCAACGTGGTCATCGACAAGAAGTTCGGCAGCCCCACCATCACCAAGGATGGGGTGACGGTGGCCAAGGAGATCGAGCTCAAGGACAACTACGAGGACATGGGGGCCCAGATGGTCAAGGAGGTCGCCTCCAAGACCTCCGACATCGCGGGTGACGGGACCACCACCGCCACCGTGCTCGCGCACGCCATCGTCCGCGAAGGCCTCAAGAACGTCACGGCCGGCGCCAATCCCATGGGGCTCAAGCGCGGCATCGATCGCGCGGTGGACCTCGTGGTGGAAGAGCTCAAGAAGATGTCCAAGTCGACCAAGGACAAGAAGGAAATCGCCCAGGTGGCGACCATTGCCTCCAATAACGACAAAACCATCGGCAGCCTGATCGCCGAGGCCATGGAGAAGGTCGGCAAGGACGGCGTCATCACCGTCGAGGAGTCCAAGTCGGCGGAAACGGTGCTCGACGTGGTTGAGGGCATGCAGTTCGACCGCGGCTATCTCTCGCCGTACTTCGTCACCGATCCCGAGCGCATGGAGTGCGTCCTCGAGGACGCCCTCATCCTGATCCACGAGAAGAAGATCAGCGTCATGAAGGACATGCTCCCCCTCCTCGAGCAGGTGGCGCGCGCGGGCAAGCCCTTCCTCATCATCGCCGAGGACGTGGAGGGCGAGGCCCTGGCCACTCTCGTGGTGAACAAGCTCCGCGGCACGCTCCACTGTGCGGCGGTGAAGGCGCCCGGCTTCGGTGATCGCCGGAAGGCCATGCTCGAGGACATCGCGATTCTCACGGGCGGCAAGGCCATCACGGAAGACCTCGGCATCAAGCTCGAGAACATCAAGCTCGAGGACCTGGGCAAGGCGAAGAAGGTCGTGGTGGACAAGGACAACAGCACCCTCGTCGAGGGAGCCGGCAAGACGGCGGGCATCGAGGGCCGCATCAAGCAGATCCGGGCGCAGATCGAGGAGACGACCTCGGACTACGACCGCGAGAAGCTCCAGGAGCGGCTGGCCAAGCTGGCGGGCGGCGTGGCGGTGATCAAGGTAGGGGCCGCCACCGAGACGGCCATGAAGGAGAAGAAGGCTCGCGTGGAGGACGCGCTCAACGCCACCCGCGCCGCGGTCGAGGAGGGCATCGTGCCGGGCGGTGGCGTGGCCCTGCTGCGGGCGTCCACCAAGATCGAGGGGCTGAAGCTCGAGGGTGACGAGAAGGTGGGCGCCAACATCGTGCGCCGGGCGCTCGAGGAGCCCATCCGGCAGATCGTGGAGAACGCCGGGCTCGAGGGCAGCGTCATCGTGGAGAAAGTCAAGGCGGAGAAGGTCTTGACCCGCGGCTTCGACGCCGAGAGCCTCGAGTACGTGGACATGATCGAGGCAGGTATCATCGATCCGACGAAGGTCGGGCGCGTGGCGCTGCAGAACGCGGCGTCCGTGGCCTCGCTCCTGCTCACCACGGAAGCGCTGGTCAGCGATCTGCCCGAAGAGAAGCCGGCGGCGGCTCCGCCCATGCCGCACGGGGACATGTACTAGGCCGTACGCGAACGGTTTCGCGGGGTGCGGCCCCTGCCGGGCGACCGGCAGGGGCCGTGCCTTTTTGTCGACGTCTTGACGCCGCGCGGACGGCTGCGCCATGATCGCTCCATGAGTTGTCTTTCCCGGCGGCCTCTGGTATTGTCAAGTGCTTTTCCATTCGTCTGATTGGAGTTGAGGGGGGTGAACAGTCTGTATCCGTACGAAATGCTGGTGATCATCGATCCGCGACCCACCGACGAGGAGGTCGCCGCGCTCCTGAATCGCCTCGTGGAGAACCTCAAGAACCTCGGTGGCCAGGTCGGCAAGGCAGAGAGCTGGGGGAAGCGTCGGTTGGCCTACGATCTGCGCAAGCAGCGTGAGGGGACCTACGCCGTCATCGAGTGCGCGGCGGAGCCCGCGACCATCAAGGAGTTCGAGCGTCAGCTCCGGCTCAACGAGCAGGTGCTGCGCTTCATGACGACCCGGGTGCCTCCGAAGAAGCGGGTGCGTGGCACGCCCAAGCCGCAACCGGCCACCGTCGAGGAGAACGCCTGATGGCGAGCCTCAACAAGGTCTTCCTGATGGGAAATCTGACGCGTCCTCCGGAGCTTCGCTACACGCCAAGCGGCACCGCGGTGGCGGATCTCCGCCTCGCCGTGAACCGCAACTACACGACGCAGAGCGGGGAGAAGCGCGACGAGGTGTGCTTCCTCACGGTGGTGGTGTGGGGCAAGCAGGCCGAGAGCTGCGGGGAGTATCTCGACAAGGGCAGCCCGATCATGGTGGAAGGGCGACTGCAGACGCGCGACTGGGAGACGAAGGACGGCCAGAAACGCAACGTGGTGGAAGTGGTGGCCGAGCGCGTGCAGTTCATGGGACGAGGCAAGTCCGCGGCGGGGGGGCCGGGAGCGCCCGAAGCCGTGGAGGCATCAGCCGGCGAGGGGGACGACGAGGTTCCCTTCTAGGCTTCATCACAGGAGGACAGGGAGATTCCCCCAGCAAGCAAGCCCGTGAAGCGGCGCCGGTTCGGCCGGCGCAAAGTCTGCAAGTTCTGTATGGACAAGGTCCAGCTCATCGACTACAAGGATGTGCGTCGGCTGAAGAATTTCGTGTCGGAGCGGGGCAAGATCACGCCGCGGCGCATCTCCGGCAGTTGCGCCCGTCATCAGCGCCAGCTCACCCGCGCCATTCGACGGGCGCGCACGGTGGCGCTGCTGGCCCAGATCTCCGAGTGAGAAGGAGCCTGAACCGGCAATGAAGATCATCCTGATGGACGATGTGCCGTCGCTCGGCCGCCGCGGAGACGTGCGCGACGTGTCCGACGGCTATGCCCGCAACTATCTCCTGCCCCACAAGCTCGCCCTCCACGCGACCGCGGCCAACCTGAAGAATCTCGAGGCGATCAAGGCGCGGCAGGACGCGGCGGCGGCCAAGCTGGCCGCCCAGGCCCAGGAGCAGGCGCGGGCCATCGAGGCTCTCCACTTCACACAGGCGCGACAGGCTTCGGACGAGGGGCGCCTCTTCGGGTCGGTGGGCAAGGCCGATCTGGCGGCCTTCCTCTCCCAGCATGGTATCGAGGTGGAGCGGCGTCGGATCGCGCTGGACGAGCCGATCAAGACGCTCGGCGACTTCACCGTGCCCGTGCGGCTTCACGCCGACGTCATCGCGCAGTTCAAGGTCTCCGTCACCCGCGAGTAGCCGTGGCGACCCTCGCCGACCTGCTCACCTCCAAGATTCCGCCGCACAGCCTGGAGGCGGAGCGGGCCGTCCTCGGAGGCATGCTCCTCGACCGAGAGAGCCTCCCGCGGGCGGTGGAGCTCCTCAAGCCTGCCGATTTCTACAAGGAAGGCCACCGCAAGATCTTCGATTCCATGCTCGCGCTCTTCGAGCGCAACGAGCCGGTGGATCTCCTGACCATTTCCGAGGAGCTCCGGCGGCGCAGCGAGCTCGAGGAGGTGGGAGGGCCGGCCACCCTCGGTGCCCTCGTGGAGGAGGCGGCCACCGCCGCCCATCTCCTCTCTTACGGCGGCATCGTCCGCGAGAAGGCCGTCCTGCGGGACCTCATCCGCATCGCCACCGAGATCATCGGCAAGAGCTACGAGGGCCGCGACGACGTCGAGAAGGTGCTGGACGACGCCGAGCGGCTCATCTTCCAGATCTCCGAGCGGCGGATGCAGGGCACGGCCTTCGCCGTGCGCTCCATCCTCAAGGGCACCTTCGAGCAGATCGAGAAGCTCTACGACCAGAAGGAGCACATCACCGGGCTCGCCACCGGCTTCAGCAAGCTCGACGAGATGACCTCGGGCTTCCAGCCGAGCGACTTCATCATCATCGCGGGCCGGCCCTCCATGGGCAAGACGGCCTTTGCCATGAACATCGCGAAGTACGCGGGGGTGCGGAACCACAAGCGCGTGCTCGTGCTGAGCCTCGAGATGTCCAAGGAGCAGCTCGTGCAGCGCCTGCTCTGCGCGGAAGGCCGGGTGGACTCCCACAAGGTCCGCACGGGCTATCTCGACACGCGGGACTGGACCAGCCTGACCAACGCCGCGGGGCGGCTCGCCGAGGCCCCCATCTTCATCGACGACTCTCCCGCGCTCTCCGTGCTGGAGGCGCGCGCGAAGGCGCGGCGCATGAAGGCCGAACACGGCCTCGACATGATTGTGATCGACTATCTCCAGCTCATGCGGGGCCGCAGCCCGGAGAACCGCCAGCAGGAAATCTCCGAGATCTCGCGCTCCCTCAAGGCCCTCGCCAAGGAGCTCAACGTGCCGGTGGTCGCGCTCTCCCAGCTCTCGCGCGCAGTGGAGAGCCGCCAGAGCAAGGAGCCGCAGCTCTCCGACCTGCGCGAGTCGGGCGCCCTCGAGCAGGACGCCGACCTCATCCTCTTCCTGTACCGGCCCGACCGCTATGGCCTGCAGCGGGAGGAGGACGAGCGCATGGCCGACGTCATCATCGGCAAGCAGCGCAATGGCCCCACCGGCGTGGTCAAGCTCACCTTCATCCCGGAGTACGCGTCCTTCGAGAATCGCGCCGAGCCCGACCGAGTGCCCCAGCCCTTCTGATCGTCTGGGTAGCCGCGCATGACCAAGGTCGCCATCGTGGGAGCGGGCAAAGGCGGGCGCGCCCTGCTGGAGATGTTCGCGGGCGATCCCACCGTCACCATCCTCGGAGTGGGCGACGTCAATCCTTGGGCCCCCGGCTTGGAGCTAGCCCGGCGCCTGGACATTCCCGTGGTGACGGACCTGCGGGGGTTGATCTCGGATCCGCGCCTGGATCTCATCATCGACGTGACGGGCAGCCCCGAGGTCCAGCGCACCATCCTCGAGCTCAAGCCCGCGACGACCGAGGTCATGGGAGGGGCGAGCGCCCGCTTCGTGTGGGACCTGCTCGCGGAGCGGAAACGCTCAGAGGAGCTCGAGGATCGCTACGGTCTCATGCTCCGCGAGCTCCAGGCCCAGGCGGAGGGGGATTTCATCATCGGCCAGAACCCGAAGATGAAGGAGCTGGCCGAGCTGATCGTGAAGGTGGCGGCCACGCCGACCACCGTGCTCATCCGCGGCGAGTCCGGCACGGGGAAGGAGCTGGTGGCGCGCGCCATCCATCGCTACTCGAATCTCCGCGACAAGCCGCTCATCACCGTGAACTGCACGGCGCTCGCTCCCACGCTCCTGGAGTCGGAGCTCTTCGGCCACAAGCGCGGCGCCTTCACGGGTGCGGTGGCCGACAAGCCCGGGCTCTTCGAGAAGGCCGACGGCGGGACGATCTTCCTCGACGAGGTCGGGGACATGTCCCCGGAGATGCAGAGCCGGCTCCTGCGCGTGCTCCAGACGGGCGAGAGCAAGCCGGTGGGCGACGTGGTCACCCGTAAGGTTCGCGTGCGCGTCATCGCGGCGACCAATCGACACCTCGAGAAGGCCCTGGCCACCGGGGAGTTCCGTGAGGATCTCTTCTATCGCTTCAACGCCTTCACCATCACCCTGCCGCCGCTCCGGGAGCGCGTCGAGGACATCCCGGTGCTCGCGTATCACTTCCTGCGGAAGGCGGAGGCGAAGGTGAACAAGAAGGTAGACCGGTTCACTCCCGAGGCGGTCGATTTGCTGAAGCGTTATCCGTGGCCCGGCAATCTCCGGGAGCTCGAGAACATCATCGAGCGCGCGGTGGTGCTCGCGACGAGCCGGGCAGTCGAGGTGTCGCTGCTGCCGCTGCATCTCCAGGAGAATGCCCCCGCCACCATGCAAAGTGGGGAGCGCTTCCAGGAGGCCAAGGAGCGCGCCGTCGCCCGATTCGAGCAAGACGCCATCACGCGCTTTCTGGGCGAGGCGCGGGGCAATGTCTCGGCCGCCGCCAAGCGTGCCGGCATTACCCGGCGGAACTTCCATCGCCTGATCGTGAAGTATGGGGTGAATACGCAAAGGTTTCGAGATGAGACCTCAAGGTCTCATTACTGAGTCACTTGAGTCTCATAGACTCATATACAATATATTCACCAAGTTGTACCTCTAAGCCGTCAGTATATTCGCTAAAAATCGACATCTGGTGTGACACATATGTCTCATTAGCACCTGGTCCATTCTTTCCCCTCTGAAATGAAATCGCTGGCTTACAAATCAGAACGGTTCTTGCAGCCACCTCATGCGAACCAAAGGAGGTTCACATGGGTGACCGTTGCGGGTGCGGAACCACGGTGCGCTTCAGCTTCGAGCGGCTGGGCTGCATCGAGTGCGGGGCCTCATGCTGCCCGTTCTGCTCCTATCAGGTCGAATCGACTCACTACTGCGGAGGCTGCGCCGAGAGACTGCTGGAGCTGCCCTGGGCTCCCATCTCCGCGCGGCCGTAGCGAAGGCGGCGAGCATGGACAGCAAGGGCAAGGCCTTTCGGCAGCTCCTTCGTGACGCGCCCTACCTTTTCACCGGCGGCATCTACTCCCCGCTCGATGCCCAGATTGCCGAGCGCGCCGGTATGAAATCCATCTATCTGAGCGGGTATTCCGTGGCCATGCTGAACGGGTGGCCGGACATGGGTCTCCTCACCATGACCGAAGTGGCCAAGACGGCATCCATGGTGGCGAGCGCGGTGGAGGCGCCGATCATCGCCGACGCCGACGACGGCTACGGCAATGCCCTCTCGACCATGCGCACGGTGCAGGAATTCGTGAAGACCGGGGTGGCGGGCATCCACCTCGAGGACCAGCGCTTCCCCAAGCGCTGCGGCCACATCGCGGGGAAGACCGTGGTCTCCCGGGAGGAAGCTCTCGGCAAGTACCGCGCCGCCCTCGCCGAGCGCGACCGACTCGACCGCGACTTCGTGGTCATCGCGCGCACGGATGCCTACGGCGCGGTGGGGGGCAGCATGGAGGAGGCGATCTGGCGGGGACGCGCCTACGCCGACGCCGGCGTCGACCTCGTGTGGTGTGAGCTCTCCAGCTCGGATCGCGGCCCGGCCATCGAGTTCGCCCGGGCCATGAAGCAGACGCATCCGCGACTTCCTCTCGCCTTCAACTACTCTTCATCGTTCCGCTGGCACCAGGATCCCCAGCCCCTGACCTTCCGCGAGCTGGGCGAGCTCGGGTACAAGTTCATCTTCATCACCCTCTTCGGCGCCCACGCCGCCATGTACTCGGTGTGGAACGCCATGCACGAGCTGGCCAAGAACGAGGAGCAGGCCCAGTGGGCGCTGGAGCGCACGAAGGCCGGACATCCCACGGAGAGCCATCACGTCATGGCCCGGGTCGCGCACTTCCAGGAGCTGGAGCGGATGTACATCCCGGGTACCGACGATCGCCTGGCGGGATCAGCCGGCTTCGGGGAGGCGAAGGGGCACTAGCTCCGCGGATCGTCGGGGCGGCGGCTGCGCGCAGCTCTGATCACGCGCCAGAGCAGGAGCGCGGCCGCCATCGCGATGACGAGGTAGAGCCCGATGTGCTCAGCATTCACCACGCCGCGCCGGAGGGGGCCGAGGTAGTCGCCGAGGCCGTAACCCACCGCCCATCCCGCTCCCACCACGATGGGCACGTAGATCACCGCACCGGTCACGTTGGCCACGAAGAACCGCCAGGCAGGGAAGCCGAGGGCGCCCGCGAGGGGGCCCGCCATGAATCGGAGCCCGGGGAGGAAGCGGGCGATGATGACGGCGGTGGCGCCCCGGCGGCCCATGAATCGTTGCATCGCGCCCAGTCGCTCGGGGTGCCCGAGGATCCAGTGGGCGTGGCGCTCCAGCCAAACCCGGCCGAAGCGACGGCCGAGCCAGTATCCGATGTTGTCGCCGATCACCGCGCTGACCACGCCCACGATCAGGACGATGTCGAGGCGGAGCTGGCCGGTCCACACGAGGAAACCCGCCACGAGGAGCACGGACTCCTCGGGCACGGGGACGCCGGCGTTGCCCAGGATGACGAGGACGAAGACGGCGAGATAGCCCCAGTGTGCGACGGCCGCTTCCGGATTGAGGGCGCCCCCGTGGGCGCTGAACCAGCCGAAGAACGCCTTCACGCGGGCTGGGCGCCTCGATGAACCACGCTGACGCGGCCATCCTCCTCCAAGATCGCCCAGCGCACCTCGCTCACGCTCGCCACACCCTCCCTGCGCAGGGCGGCCCGCAGCTCGGCCATGCTCATGTGCTCGCGGTCGAGGTTCGCCTGTAGGACGTGACCGTGACGGATGAGGACGGTGGGCACGTTCTCCACCAGCCGCTGCAGCCGCTTGTGCCGGTACGAGAGCCACGCCACCACGCAGTTCATCATGATGATGACGAACGCGCCCAAGAGTCCTCCTCCCAGCGAAGTGTCGTCTCCGATGGCGGCGTTCTGCAGCACGTTGCTGATGATGAGGAGGACCACCAAATCGAAGGCGGTGAGCTGGCCGAGGAGACGCTTGCCGGCGAGGCGGAAGGACACCAGGAGGAACAGATAGACGACAACGGATCGCAGGATCTTTTCCATGATCGCGATGTCGGGTATCAGGATGGTCATGTGCCTCCCTTTGGGTGGGCGCGAGAAGATCAGAGTCGGTTGGCCCCTGCCAGCGTAGCAACTCCGAGCGCCCCTGCCAAGAAAGTGAGCAGGGGAGACGGACTTGCCCGCGCTACCGACCCGGCGTAGCATCCGGTCTCGCGCGGTGAGCTGCGCGCGATTCGGGCACGAGAGGAGCGCATGGACGCTGGTCTGCTGAAGCGGTGGATCGTCGGCCGACCCATGCCGCTCGCTCAGGCGCGCCACGAGCGCCTCTCGAAGACGATTGCGCTCGCCGTGTTCTCCTCGGACGCGCTGTCCTCGGTGGCCTATGCCACGGAGGAAATCCTCCTCGTCCTCGTGCTGGCCGGCGCCGCCGCCGCCCATCTCTCCGTGCCCCTCGCCCTCGCGATCACCAGCCTCCTCCTCATCGTGGTGGTGTCGTATCAGCAGACGATCCACGCCTACCCCTCGGGCGGCGGCTCCTACATCGTGGCCCGGGCCAATCTTGGAGCCACTCCGGGGCTGATCGCCGCCGCCGCGCTGTTGATCGACTACGTCCTCACCGTGTCGGTGAGCGTGGCGGCCGGCGTGGCCGCCCTCACCTCGGCCTTCCCCGCTCTCCACGAGCACCGCGTCGCCTTCGGGGTGACCTTCATCGCCCTCATCGCCTTCGCGAATCTCCGCGGCGTCCGCGAGTCGGGGCGAGTGTTCGCCGTCCCGACCTATCTCTTCGTGGGCACATTCGCCTTCATGGTGGCCACGGGGCTCTGGCGCTGGCTCCAGGGCGACCTCGTCCCGGTTCCCTCGCGTGCGGTGGCGGAGACTGTGCCCCTCACGTGGTTCCTCGTCCTGCGCGCCTTCTCGTCGGGATGCACGGCGCTCACGGGAGTGGAGGCCATCTCGAACGGCGTGCCCGCCTTCAAGCCCAACGAGTCGCGGAACGCTGCCATCACCATGGGCTGGATGGCGGGCATCCTCGGCGTGCTCTTCCTCGGCATCACCGTCCTCGCGTGGGCGCTCCAAGTGACGCCGAGCGAGGAGGAGACGGTCGTCTCGCAGATCGCCCGCGCCCTCTTCGGACGCGACGTCTTCTACTACCTCGTCCAGGGCGTGACTATGCTCATCCTGGTCCTCGCTGCGAACACCTCCTTCGCGGACTTTCCCCGGCTGGCCAGCCTGCTTTCGAGGGATCGCTACGCGCCCCGCCAGCTCACCACGCAGGGGGATCGGCTCGTCTTCTCCAACGGCATCCTCATGCTGGGCGGCCTGGCCGCCCTGCTCATCGTGCTCTTCCGCGGCAAGACGCACGCCCTCATCCCGCTCTATGCGGTGGGCGTGTTCATCTCCTTCACCTTTTCCCAGGCGGGCATGGTGCGGCACTGGCTGGTCGAGCGTGGTCCGGGCTGGCGATGGCGGCTCGCCATCAACGGGGCGGGGGCGGCGGTGACGGCGGTGGTGACCATGGTGATCGCCGCGACCAAGTTCACCCATGGCGCGTGGATCGTGGTGCTCCTCATTCCCATCATGGTCACGGCCTTTCGCGTGGTCAACCGTCACTACGAAGCGCTGGCCGCCGAGCTGTCCCTGGAGCATCTGGCCGACGAGCCGCCCGTGAGCAACGCCGTGCTGGTGCTCGTGGGCGATCTCCACATGGGCGTGGTGCGCGCCCTCCGCTTCGCGCAGTCGCTCACCCCCAATCCCAAGGCCGTCTACGTGGAGATCGATCCCGCGCGCACCCTCAAGCTCGAGGAGCGATGGGCCAAGGGCGGCTCCGGCGTGCCCCTGGTCGTCCTGTCCTCGCCCTATCGCTCCGTGCTCGGCCCCCTCTTCGAGTACCTCGGACGGATCAAGGCCCGGGACCCGCACGGCATGATCACCATCGTGATCCCGGAATTCGTGCCGCGGCACTGGTGGCAGCACGTGCTGCACAACCAGACCGCGCTCCTCGTGAAGGGCGCGCTGCTCTTCCGGCAGGGAATCGTGGTGGTGGACGTTCCTTTCCACCTCAAGTCCTGACGGCGCCGCCCGGAACCTTGACCTGGGCGGACGGCACGGCTACGGTAAGGCCTTCGGGGAATCGGCGTTGAAGATCAACTCTCTCAAGAAGGTACTGGTCGGCAGCCCGCTGGCCACGGCCCAGGCCCGCCACGAGCGGCTCTCCAAGACCGCCGCCCTCGCGGTCTTTTCGTCGGACGCGCTGTCCTCCGTGGCCTATGCCACCGAGGAAATCCTCCTCATCCTCGTCCTCGCGGGCACCACCGCGCTCCACTTCTCGATCCCCATTGGATTCGCCATCGCCGTCCTCATCGCGGTGGTGGTGAGCTCGTACCGGCAGACCATCCACGCCTATCCGCAGGGCGGCGGATCCTACATCGTCACCAAGGACAACCTGGGTACGCTCCCCGGCCTCGTCTCGGGCGCGGCGCTGCTCATCGACTACGTGCTCACGGTGGCCGTGAGCGTGGCGGCCGGAGTGGCCGCGCTCACCTCGGCCGTGCCCATACTCTTCGACTATCGCGTGGTCATCGGGGTGGCCTTCGTGGCCGCCATCACCCTGGCCAATCTCCGGGGCTTGCGCGAGTCCGGCAAACTGTTCGCAGTGCCGACCTATCTCTTCGTGGGCTTTCTCGCCGTCCTCATCGGCTACGGCCTCATCCGCTGGACCTTCGCGTGGGACCCCGCCGCTCCGGCGGCGGACCCGCGCATCGTGGCCGTGCAGGACCTGAGCGTGTTCCTCGTGCTGCGGGCCTTCGCCTCGGGATGCGCCGCCCTCACGGGCGTGGAAGCGGTATCGGACGGCGTGCCCGCCTTCAAGCCGCCCGAAGCGAAGAATGCGCGCATCGTGCTTGCCTGGCTCGGCGTCATCCTCATCTCGCTCTTCGTGGGCATCACCTTCCTCACCCGGCACTACCACCTCACCCCGCTGCCCGAGCAGACGATCCTCTCGCAGCTCGCCCGCCAGATCTTCGGTGACGGTGTCCTCTACTATGCCCTGCAGGCCTCGACCATGCTTATCCTCGTGCTGGCCGCCAACACTGCCTTCGCGGATTTCCCGCGGCTGTCCTACTTCCTGGCGCGCGACGGCTTTCTGCCCCGGCAGTTCGGCTCGCGCGGCGACCGGCTGGTCTTCTCGAACGGCATCCTGATCCTGGGCGGTACTGCCGCCGTGCTCCTCGTGCTCTTCGGAGGCAGCACGCACGCCCTGATTCCGCTCTACGCAGTGGGCGTGTTCCTGTCCTTCACCCTGTCCCAGGCGAGCATGGTGCGCCGCTGGCTGGTGCGCCGCGAAGCTGGATGGCGCTGGCGCTGGTGGCTCAACGCGGTGGGCGCGGCCACTACCGGCCTCGTGGTGGCGGTCATTACCGCGACCAAGTTCACGCATGGGGCCTGGGTCGTGGTCATCCTCATCCCCCTCCTCATCATGTTGTTCATGGCCATCCGGCGGCACTACGCGGATGTCGCCGGTCAGCTCTCCCTCGATGGTTACGGCGGCCCGCCGCCCATGGAGCACACCGTGCTCGTGCTGGCCGGCGACCTTCACAAGGGGGTCATCCACGCCCTCCAGTACGCGCGCACCCTGTCACCCGCCGTGAAGGGTGTGTACGTGGAGCTCGATCCCGAGAAGACCCGGCGGCTCGAGGAGAAGTGGATGAAGTGGAGCATGGGGGTGCCCCTGGTGGTGCTGAGCTCGCCCTATCGGTCGCTCCTCCAGCCCTTTCTCGAATACCTCGACCATCTGCTCGCCCTGGGCGAGAACCACATGGTCACCATCGTCATTCCTGAGTTCGTCACCCGGCACTGGTGGCAGCACCTCCTCCACAACCAGACGGCCTTCCTGATCAAGGGCACCCTCCTCTTCCGCAAGAACGTCGTGGTCACCGACGTTCCCTATCACCTCCGCTGACCCTCGGAAGGGGCTCTCTAACTACGCCAAAAGACGTAGGAAGCAGCCTCCCTCCTCGTAACGTTCGGCTGTATCTTTCTCCGACACACGTACCGCGCCTAAGGTAGGATTGCGCCCGAGCGCGACCCAGAACACCCATATCGGACGCAGGGAGGGGCTA
>JBKOVG010000023.1:0-46835 GCA_046723845.1 Candidatus Methylomirabilota bacterium
TATAAGAGACAGCTCCCGGCACCGGCGCCGCCATGGGCGCGGCGGCGGGCGGCGTGGGCGGCGCGACCTATGGCGGCGTGAGCCAGCACGGCAAGGGGCAGGCGGGCTACGATCAGGCCTACAGCGCCTGCATGAGCGGCAAGGGCTATACCACCGGCAAGTAGTGGCGTCATCTTCGCGGCCGGCGCGCGGTCGGACTCGCGCGCCGGCCGCGTCGTCTCCTCCACTCCGTCGCACCTTCCCGTTGCAGCGTGGGGAGCCATCTATTAGGATGATGGCGCTCCCATGACGGACACTCCGAGTTCGCTCAAGCGCACGCCCCTGCACGCGGTCCACGTCTCGGCCGGGGCCAAGATGGTCCCCTTCGGTGGCTGGGACATGCCCGTGCAGTACACCGGCATCATCGAGGAGCACCGCTGCGTGCGCTCCGCGGTGGGGCTGTTCGACATCAGCCACATGGGCGAGTTCGAGGTGAGCGGGGCGGGCGCCCTCGCCGCCGTGCAGGGGCTCACCACCAACGACGCGTCCACGCTGGCCGTCGACCAGGTCCAGTATTCCGTCCTCTGCTATCCGAACGGCGGCATCGTGGACGACCTGACCCTCTACCGCCTGGCCGACGACCACTACATGCTCACCGTCAACGCCTCCAACATCGACAAGGACTGGGCGTGGGTCACCGACGGCGGTCGCGGCGCGACGTGGACGAACGTGAGCGAGGCCACGGCCCTCCTCGCCGTGCAGGGGCCCAAGGCCGAAGGTCTCGTGCAGCGCCTCGCCGACCGCGACGTCACGAAGGTGCTCTATTACCACTTCGCCAAGGGCAGCGTGGCGGGCATTCCCTGCCTGATCTCGCGCACGGGCTACACGGGCGAGGACGGCTTCGAGCTCTACCTGCCCGCGGAGCGGAGCGTGGCCCTGTGGCACGCGCTCATGGACGAGGGACGGCGCGACGGGATCCAGCCCATCGGGCTCGGCGCCCGCGACACGCTGCGCCTCGAAATGAAGTTCGCGCTCTACGGCAACGACATCGACGAGACCACCAATCCGCTCGAGGCGGGCCTCGGCTGGGTGGTCAAGCCCGCCAAGGGTGACTTCATCGGCCGCGCCGCCATCGAGGCCGCGCGCGCCGCAGGCATCACGCGCAAGCTCGTGGGCTTCGAGATGGCGGAGCGCGCGGTGGCGCGCCACGGCTACGACGTGGTCAAGGGCAGCCGCCCGGTGGGCGTGGTCACCTCCGGCACCTTCTCGCCGAGCCTCGAGCGCTGCATCGGCATCGCCTACGTGGCCGCCGACCTCGCCGCGGTGGGGACCGAGGTGGAGGTGGACATCCGCGGCAAGGCCCAGCCCGCACGCGTCGCCAAGACGCCGTTCGTTCCCTCACACGCCAGGAAGGCGTAGCCGATGGCCAAGAACCCGCAGACCGCTCTCGCGGCCTGCTAGGAGAGCACGATGGCGAACGTTCCCGCAGACCTCCGCTACACCAAGGAGCACGAGTGGGCCAAGCTCGAGGGAGACAAGGCGCGCATCGGCATCACCGCCTTCGCTCAGGAGCAGCTGGGCGACGTGGTCTTCGTCGAGCTGCCCAAGGTGGGCGCGAAGGTCACGGCCATGAAGACCTTCGGCGTGGTCGAGTCGGTCAAGGCCGTCTCCGATCTCTACGCCCCGCTCTCCGGTGAAGTGGTGGAAATCAACGCCGAGCTGCCCAAGAAGCCCGAGCTGGTCAACGCCGATCCCTACGGACAGGGCTGGATGATCGTGGTCAAGCTCGCCAACGCCAAGGAGTGGGACAGCCTCATGCCGGCGGCCGACTACGACAAGCTCGTGGCCGAGGCCGGGCACTAGCATGCGATACATCTCGAACACCGCGGCCCAGCAGCGCGAGATGCTCGCCGCCATCGGGGCGGGCTCCATCGAGGATCTCCTCTCGCGCATCCCGCCCAAGGCGCGGCTGTCGCATCCGCTCAACGTACCCGCGGCCATGGCGGAGGGCGACCTCGTCCGGCATCTGCGCCGGCTTTCGGCGAAGAACGCCAACGCCGACGATTTCGCCTGCTTCCTCGGCGGAGGCTCCTACGACCACACCGTGCCGAGCCCGATCAACCACCTGATCTCCCGCGGGGAGTTCTTCACCGCCTACACGCCCTATCAGCCCGAGGCGAGCCAGGGCACGCTGCGCTCCATCTTCGAGTACCAGACCATGATGGCCGAGCTCGCGGGCATGGACGTGGCCAACGCCTCGCTGTACGACGGCGCCTCCTCCCTCGCCGAGGCGGTGCTGATGGCGCACGCGGTGACGGAGCGCAACACCACCGTGCTCTCCAAGGGTGTCAACCCGCTCTACCGCCAGGTGGTCGAGACCTACGTCGAGGGCCCCGGCCTCCGCCTCCGCTCCGCCGCGCTGGGCGACGGCGCCACCGATCTCGACGCGCTCCGCAAGGTGGTGAACGCGCAGACGGCGGCCGTGGTGATCCAGTATCCGAACTTCTTCGGCTGCCTGGAGGACGTGAAGGCCGTGGGCGAGATCGCCCACGCCGCGAGCGCGCTTCTCGTGGTCGCCGCCGATCCCGTGAACCTGGCCCTCCTCACGCCGCCCGGCGCCCTCGGCGCCGACATCGTGGTGGGCGAGGGGCAGGGCCTCGGCGTCCCCATGACCTTCGGCGGCCCCAACCTGGGTGTCTTCGCCGTTAAGCACGAGCTGGTGCGCCGGATGCCCGGGCGTCTGGTCGGGGCCACCGTGGATCTCGACGGGCAGCGCGGTTTCGTCCTCACCCTGCAGACGCGCGAGCAGCACATCCGCCGCGAGAAGGCCACCTCGAACATCTGCACCAACGTGGCCCTCTGCGCGCTCATGGCGACCATCCACGTGGCCATCATGGGCAAGGTCGGCCTGCGCAAGGTGGGGGAGCTCTCGACGGCCAAGGCGCACTACGCGGCGGAGGCATTCGCCAAGATCCCCGGGGTGAAGCTCAAGTTCAGCGCGCCGTTCTTCAAGGAGTTCGCGCTCCAGCTGCCCAAGTCGCCCGAACGGGTGGTGAAGCGCCTGCTCAAGGACCGGATCCTGGCCGGGGTGCCGCTGAAGACCTTCGAGCGTGCGTACAAAGACTGCCTCCTCGTGGCGGTGACGGAGAAGCGCACGCGCGAGGAGATCGACGCCTACGCGGCCGCCCTGGCCGCCGCGGTGGCCTGAGGCCCCCATGCACACCGCCAAGCCCGCCTACGACAAGCTGATCTTCGAGCTCTCGCGTCCCGGCCGTCACGCCTACTCGCTCCCCGACTGCGACGTGCCCGTGGCCGATCCCGCGCAGCTCCTGCCGAAGGAGCACCTGCGCGAGAGGCCGGCGGAGCTGCCCGAGGTGTCCGAGGTCGACGTGATCCGCCACTACTCGCGGCTCAGCCAGATGAACTACGGCGTCGACACGCACTTCTATCCGCTCGGCTCCTGCACCATGAAGTACAACCCGAAGATCAACGAGGATATGGCGCGCCTCCCCGGCTTCGCGCGGCTGCACCCGCTGGCGCCGGAAGCCTCGGCGCAGGGCGCCCTCCAGCTCATGTACGAGCTGGCCCAGGACCTCGCGGAGATCTCCGGCATGGACCACGTCTCGCTGCAGCCCGCGGCAGGGGCGCAGGGCGAGCTGGCCGGCGTGCTGATGATCCGCGCCTATCATCTCTCGCGCGGAGAGCGGCGCACCAAGGTGCTCATTCCCGACTCCGCGCACGGGACGAATCCCGCGTCCACCGCGCTCGCGGGCTTCTCGGTGGCGGAGCTCAAGAGCGAGCTCAACGGCGACGTCGATCTGCAAGACCTGGAGCAGCACCTGGGTGACGACGTGGCCGCCTTCATGATCACCCAGCCCAACACGCTCGGGCTCTTCGAGTCGAAGATCCACCAGATCACCGAGATGTGTCACACCAAGGGCGTGCAGGTCTACATGGACGGCGCCAACTTCAACGCCATCCTCGGCATCACGCGTCCCGGCGACCTCGGCTTCGACGTCTGCCACTTCAACCTGCACAAGACCTTCACCACGCCACACGGCGGCGGGGGCCCGGGCGCGGGGCCGGTGGGGATCAAGGCGCACCTCGCCCCCTTCCTGCCCACGCCGGTGGTGATCAAGGACGGCGAGGAGTACGCGCTCGACTGGAGCCGGCCGCAGTCCATCGGGAAGCTCCAGGCCTTCTGGGGCAACTTCGGCATGCTCGTGCGCGCGTGGACGTACATCCGGACCATGGGCCCCGATGGGCTGCGCGCGGTGTCGGACAACGCCGTGCTCAACGCCAACTACATCCTGAAGCGGCTCGAGGATCACTACGACCGCTCGGCGCCCGGGCCCTGCATGCACGAGTGCGTGCTCTCGGCGCGGCGGCAGAAGAAGCTGGGCGTGAGCGCCACGGACATCGCCAAGCGGCTCCTCGACCTGGGCTTCTACGCGCCCTCGACCTATTTCCCGCTCATCGTCGAGGAAGCGCTCATGATCGAGCCCACGGAGACGGAGTCGAAGGAGACGCTCGACGAGTTCTGCGACGCGATGATCCAGATCGCGCGCGAGGCGCAGGAAAATCCGCACCTGATCCACGAGGCGCCGGTGACGACGCCGGTGCGCCGGCTCGATCAGACGGGCGCGGCGCGGCAGCCGCGCCTCAAGTGGACGCCGCCGGACAGGACGTGACGCCGTCGCGACGCCCCCTCACCCCCGGCCCTCTCCCCCTCCGGGGGCGAGGGAGACCGACGTGACCCAGTTCCGGCTGCTGGTGACGGAGCCGCTCGACGGCGCCGCGAACATGGCGCTGGACGAGGCGCTGCTGCTGGGACGGCTGCGCCACGGCTCGCCTCCGACGCTGCGCTTCTTCGCGTGGGCGCCGCCGACGATCTCGCTCGGCTACGGTCAGCGCCTCGACGGGCGCATCGACGAGCAGGCCGCGGAGACACTGGGGCTCGGCCTGGTCAGGCGCGCCACGGGCGGCAGCGCCATCCTCCACGAGGGCCCCGATCTCGAGATCACGTACAGCGTGGCGGCCGGGGCGGGGGACTTCGAGGGCGCGGGCGATCTCCTCGAGACGTATCGATGGATCGGCGCGGGGCTGCTCGCCGGCCTGCGCGCCCTCGGCGCCCCCGTCGACATGGTGCCCGTCCAGCCGTCGGATCCCGCGGCCATGCCCGCCTTCTGCTTCGCGCGCACCGGCTCCTTCGAGCTCGAGGTGGACGGCAAGAAGCTCGTGGGTAGCGCGCAGCGCCGGCAGGGCTCGGCCTTCCTGCAGCACGGGGCGATCATGCTGGGCACGGAGCCCACGCGGCTCCGGCGCGTGTTCCCCGTGGAGCGCGATCCGCTGGCCGGCATGACCACGCTGGAGGCTGTGCTCGGCCGCCGTCCCTCCTTCGACGAGGCGGCGGGGGCGCTCGCCGAGGGCTTCCGGAGCGCGCACGGCCTCGCCCTTACGCCGGGCGGGCTCAGCGAAGACGAGATGGCGCTCAGCGCCATGCTGGAGCGCGAGAAGTACGCCACCGACGAGTGGACGCGATCCGGCCGCGCGCCGCGCGCGCTCACCATCGTCTGATGCCGGCGGCCCGCGAGTATCCCGATGCCCCGCGCGTGGGCGTGGGCGCCATCGTGCTCGATGGCGAGCGCGTGCTCCTGGCCCGCCGCGGCCAGGCCCCGAGCGTGGGGCGGTGGAGCATTCCCGGCGGCCTCGTGGACCTGGGCGAGCGGCTGGAGGACGCCGTGGTTCGCGAGGTGGAGGAGGAGTCCGGCCTCCAGGTGCGCCTGCTCGGCCTGTGCGGCGTGATCGACCGCGTGATCCGCGAGCAGGACACCGTTCGCTATCACTACGTCATCATCGACTACGTGGCCGAGCGCGTGGGCGGCCAGCTCGCGGCGGGCAGCGACGCTGCCGAGGTGCGCTGGGTGTCCGTGAGCGAGCTCGACCAGTACGATTGCACCGACGGTCTCGTCGACATGATCCATCGCGCCCTCGCCATCCACCGAGCCATGAGCTCCCAGCCAGGAGGTGCACACCGATGAAGCTTTCCCTCGATCGCCGTGGCCTCACCGAGGTCCGCACCGACGCCCTAATCGTGGGTCGTTACCAGGGGGAGTCAAGGCTCTCGCCGGCCCTGGCCGCCCTCGACGGCAAGCTGGGCGGCCTCCTCGCCAAGGTGATGACGGCGGAGAAGTTCGAGGGCAAGCCAGGCCAGCTCACCCAGCTGCACACTGACGGCAAGCTGCCCTCCGCGCGCGTGTTCGTGGTGGGCCTGGGCAACAGCAAGGGCGACGCAGAGGCGGTGCGCCGCGCGGCCTCGCTGGGGGCGCGGCGCGCGCGCGACCTGGGCGCGAAGAGCGCGGCGGCCTACTTCCTCGCCGACGGCCTCTCGCCGCGCGCCCGCGCGCAGGCCGCGGTGGAAGGCGCGGTGCTCGGCACCTACCGCTTCGACAAGTACCTGAAGGAAAAGAACGGCAAGATGCTGGAGGCCTTCGCGGTGGTGGAGCCGGAGCGGCGCGGCCAGGCGCCCGCGCAGGAAGGTGTGCGCACGGGCGAGATCTGGGCCGCCGCCACCTGCCTGGCGCGCGATCTCGTCAACGAGCCGGCCAACGTGGTCAATCCCGGCTATCTGGCAAGCCGCGCGGAGGAGATCGCGCAAGCGGGCCGGCTCGGCCTCAAGGTGCTCGATCGCGACGACTGCGAGAAGCTCGGCATGGGCGCCTACGTGGGCGTGGCCCAGGGCAGCCTGGAGCCGCCCAAGTTCATCCACCTCACCTACAAGCCGCGGCAGCGGGCGCGCAAGCGCGTGGTGGTGATCGGCAAGGGCATCACCTTCGACTCGGGCGGCCTCGACTTGAAGCCGGCGGACGGTATGTACCGCATGAAGGACGACATGTCGGGCGCCGCCGCCGTGCTCGGCCTCTTCTCCGCCCTGCCCAAGCTGAAGCTGCCCGTGGAGGTGCACGGCCTCATCGCGGCCACGGAGAACATGCCCTCGGGCACCGCGCAGCGGCCGGGCGACATCGTGCACGCCATGAACGGTCTCACCATCGAGATCGGCAACACCGACGCCGAGGGACGCCTCACCCTGGCCGATGCCCTCGTGTACGCGGACAAGGAGATCGAGCCCGACGAGATGGTGGACCTGGCCACGCTCACCGGGGCCATTGTGATCGCGCTGGGCCTGGGGCTCACGGGCGCTTTCGTCACCGACGAGGGCCTGGCCAATCGCGTGTTGGGCGCGGCGGAGGCGGCGGGCGAGAAGATGTGGCGCATGCCCTTCCACGAGGAATACAAGGACGGCATCAAGAGCGACGTGGCCGACCTCAACAACATCTCGAGCCAGCGCGGGGGCGGGGCCATCGTGGCCGCGCTCTTCATGCGCGACTTCGCGGGCGGCCGCCCCTGGGCGCACCTGGACATCGCGGGCACCGCCTTCAGCGAGCGCGAGCTGCCCCTGGGCCCCAAGGGCGCCACCGGCGTGGGCGTGCGCACGCTGCTCGCCTATCTGCACGGGCTGGCCGGCAGGCGGTAGATGCCGGGCGCCGTCGACCTCCACACCCATACCACCGCCTCCGACGGCACCTACTCGCCCACGGAGCTGGTGGAGGAGGCGGCGCGGCGTGGCGTGCGATTTCTCGCCATCACCGATCACGACTCCACGGAGGGGCTGCCCGAGGCCATGGCCGCGGCCGAGTCGCACCGGCCGCTCGAGATCCTGCCCGGCATCGAGATCAACTGCGACGTCGAAGGGGCGGAGATCCACATCCTCGGCTACTTCATCGACTGGCAGGCGCCCTGGTTCCAGGACTTCTGCCGCGAGCAGCGGCGCGAGCGACGGGCGCGCGTGCACCGGATCGTCGAGCGGCTGGCCGCCCTCGGCATGCCCCTCGACGCCGAGGAGGTCTTCGCCCTCGTCAAGGAGGGCTCGGCGGGGCGGCCACACGTGGCGCAGGCCATGGTGGCGCGCGGTTACGTCAAGACGGTGCGCGAGGCCTTCGACAAGTACCTGGGCGCGAGCAAGCCTGCCAACGTGCCGCGGAAGAAGCTCACGCCGGAGGATGCGGTACGCCTGCTCCGGAAGGCGGCCGGCGTGCCCGTGTTCGCCCATCCTGGCCTCGCTGATCGCGACGCGTTCATCCCCGGGCTCATCGCGGCGGGGCTGATGGGCATCGAGTGCTACTACACGGAGCACTCCGCGGCCCAGCGCGCCACCTACGTGCAGCTCTGCCGCGACCACGACCTGGTCGCCACCGGCGGCTCCGATTTCCACGGGCCCAAGGTGCGCGCGGCCACCCTCGGGTCGCCCTCCGTGCCCCTGTCCACGGTCGAGGAGCTGCGCGCCAAGGCCGCGGCTTCTCGCTCTTCGCTATGAGAATGTGTAACATCCAGTGCATGCGGTGGAGAGCGACCGGCGCACTGATCGGCCTCGCCCTCGGGCTCGGGGCGTGCGGACTCAAGGTGAGCAACACCGAGTACCTGCTCTCCCAGGCGGGGTTCCGGAAGCTGCCCGGCGACACGCCGCAGAAGGCCGAGCACATCCAGACGGTGGCCGCCCACAAGCTCATCCGGCGAAAGAGCGGCGACGGCAAGGCGTACTACGTCTACGCCGATCCCAACTACTGCCAGTGCATGTACGTGGGCAGCGAGAGCGCGTACGCGACGTACAAGACGCTCGTCCAGCAGCAGGACGAGGCCATGGCGCTGCAGGAGGAGCGGGAGCACGAGAACGTCCAGGGCGACAAGTAGTCTCGCCGGCGCTCAGGCCAGCTCGTTCTTGTAGAGCACCCCGTCCTTCATGATGACCGTGAGGTTCCGCTGCGGGTCGGTCAGGACCCGCAAATCGGTGAGAGGATCGCCGTCCACCACCAGCAGGTCCGCGTAGGCGCCAGGCGCAATGACGTCGAGCTTGCCCTCCTGCATGAGCAGCTCGGCGTTGGTCGCGGTGGCCGAGCGGATGATGCGCGCGGGGGAGTCCAGCCCGCCCGCATCTCGAACTCCCGGAGCTGTGATTTCTGGGCCTCCGGCCCCCACAGGTCGGTGCCGAAGGCGATCGGCACGTCGTGCAGCTTCGCCCACGCGTAGACGTCCTGGCCCCGCGCGACGGTCTGCCTGAGGTTGCTGACGATGCGATCGGGCAGATGCGTGTCGCCCGCGCTCTCGATGCGCTGGACGAGCGAGATGAACGTCGGGTCGAAGTAGACCCGGTGCTCGGCCATCATGGCCACGGTCTCCTGGCTCACGAAGTTGGCGTGCTCGATGGTGTCACGAGAATCGGGCTATCGGCGGAGCGCCCGCCGCCGGAGAGTGCCAATGCTGGCTGCCCTGCCGCGGCTGACGATCTAACGCGAACACCCTTTCGTGGAGGTCCCCATGAGCAAGCTGATCGTGCTGGTGGCGCTGGCGGCGGCCGGTGTCGTGGCCGGGAAGTACCTGGCGAGGCTCGCCCTGTCCATCGCGGATCCTCGAGAGCGCAAGCTCGTCAGTACTTCGTCACGCATCTTGCAATACGGAGCGCCGGTAGCCTGCTTCGTCGTGCTGGCGTTCTGGACGTTCGTGTCCATCGATGCCGGACACGTCGGGGTGGTCCGGGCGTTCGGAAGGGTGGAGCCGGCACCCCTGTACGAGGGACTGCATCTCGTGATGCCGTGGAAGGACGTCCAGCAGATGACGACGCAGATCGTGAAGCACGAGAGCAAGTACGATGCGGTGAGCATCGACATTCAGGCTGTTCATACCGTGATGGCGATCAACTACGCCATCGACCCCGCGAAGGCGCCGGAGATCTACCGCACCATCGGCATGGGTTACGAGACCGGGATCATCAGCCCGGCCGCCTCCGAGGTCCTGAAGGCGACCACGGCCGTGCATCCGGCGAACGACATCCTTCAGCAGCGGGCAAAGATCAAGGCCGATGTGCAGGACGGCATCACCCACTGGCTCTCGAAGTACGGGATCGTCGTGCGAGAGGTCTCGATCAAGGACATCCGATTCGACCAGGACTTTGAGAAGGCCGTGGAGCGGAAGCAGATAGCGCAGCAGCTCGCCCAGCAGAAGAAGTACGAAGTGGAGCAGGCGCAGCAGGACGCCGCCGCCATGGTTGCCCGGGAGCGCGGCAAGGGTGAAGCGGAGAAGGCTAACGCCGAAGGCCAGGCGCAAGCCTTGCGGATCCGTGGCGCGGCGGAAGCGGAGTACAACGCCCGGGTCGCGCAGTCGCTCTCCCCAGTGCTGATCCAGCAGCAGTATCTCCAGAAGTGGAACGGGCAGCTACCGCAATACCAGCTTGGTGGAACTGGGGCCCTTGTCAATCTTCCAGCGCCGAAGTAACGATCCCGGCTTTGTACCTCGCCGCCTTGAAGGCCGGGCGCCCGGAGCGCGGGCTTGCTCTTTGCTCACGCATTCGGCAACAGTCGAGACGTGACCGCGATCGACCGGGGCGCACGACTTCGCGGGCGGTCGCGCCTGGTCGCATCTGGACATCACGGGCACTGGAGGGGTCAAGCCCGGTCGGCCACCAGGACGGCAACGGGGTAGGCGTAGTGGATCGTCTCGCCCTCCAGGCGAATGGGGATGCCCAGGCGATCGTCGGTGGCCGAGGCGCGGAACAGGGCGCGGATCTTGTCGTCGTCACCGGGGTTGGGGAACGAGCGCTTCAGGAGATTTTCGAGCTCGTCGCGCAGCTCGTAGGAGCTGCGACGCGGCTGGGGCAGCCCGGCCGACTTGAACAGGCCGATCAACTCAGCGCCCGGCATGGCCCGCACGTGGGACGGGTCGCGCAGGATCTCCATCTGGTTGAACGCGGCGGCCTTGACCGGGTCGGCCGAGGCATCGGTGTCGACGACAGCGATGCGGCCACCGGGCGCGCACACGCGCCGCATCTCGCGCAACACGCCGAGCGGAGCCTGGAAGTGATGGAAGGTGAAACGCGAGACCACAATGGAGAAGGACGCATCGGGATAGGGCAGGGGCATGGCCTCGCCCTGCCGGAAGGAGACGTTGGTCAGGCCCTTCTCGGCCGCCAAGGCGCGGGCGCGGTCGAGCATGGCCGGCGTGATGTCGATGCCCTCGGCGCGGCGGACGACCTGGGCGAACGCGCACACCACGAGCCCACCGCCACACGCCACATCCAGCACGGTGTCATTGGGGCCAGCGCCGCAGGCGTCGACGAGCAGGCGTAGCGCCTCTTCGCTGGCGATGGTCTTGGCCGTGGAGAACGGCGTGGCCTGACGGGTGAACTGGTCGAGGATCAGATCGCGGTGGCTCGAATCGCTCATCGGGTTACGCCTCCTCTGCTTGGGGAAGCAGCGTCGTAGGGTGGCTCTTCTCGAGTCTCTTCGTCTATGGGCATTGGGTCGTCTGCACCGTGACCGACGCGTTGCCGCCGAGGTAGAAAACTCTTACGACAGAGTCATCTTTCGTGTGTCTATCAGTCGGTGCCGGAGAAACGCCAGCACCACGCATGCTCGTCTCTGGAGGCGTCGCCCCTAGCCGGCTACGGAGCGAGCCAGCTCAGCAGGTAGGGCACGCTCACCACCAGGAGCGTGCCGATCCCCGCCAGGACGAGCATCAGCCGGAACCAGCCCGCGGCGAAGAGGGTGTGGGTGCCCAGCTCCACGTGCGGCCGGCGCTCCGCCGACCGGAACAGCACGATCAGGGCGAGGATCAGCCCCAGGGACAGGATGATGATGCCGAGGGCGCGCGAGCCCAGGGGCAGGGTAGGCACGTAGATGGGCAGGCGGGTGCCGATGGCGCCCACGATGAGGAGCAGGGAGATGGCCCAGGCGCGCGTGCGCCACCAGACCACCCAGGCCAGCGCGGCCCACATGACGAGGCCGCCCACGTCGAGAGCGAGGCGCCACTGCCCGCAGCTGCGCAAGTTGCCCTCGCACTTCACGAGCACGATGGCGAACCACACCCATACCCAGGTGACGAACAAGACCAGGAGTACGAAGCCCAAGAGCGGCATGCGTCCGCCGAAGATCTCGGGGGCCAGGTTCCACCACGCGCGGCCCATGATGATGGCGGCCAGGACCACGCCGATCCAGGCAAGACCATGGGCTACCGACTCCACCGCGCCCAGGCTGGGCAGGCGGGCGAGGCCGATGATCGCGAAGAGGAAGATCCCCACGAAGCCGATGAACGACGTCGTGCGGTAGCGCAGCAGCCGTTCGGGCATGCGTGAGTGTCCTCTCACGAGGCCGGCGCGCCGTGACGGCCGGCGCCTCCGGCGAAGCGCTGCGCCCCTTCGAAGCTCTCGCCCGAGTCGATGGTGGCCCTGCCCAGCTCGTACTCGCGGCTGAGGGCGGCGGGCAGCTCCATCTCCCACGTCTCGTACACTGAGCGCCGATCGCTCGCCACGCAGCGCGGAGGGAAGGCTGCGATCTCGCGCGCCAGCGCCTCGGCGGCCGCGCGCGCCTGCCCCGCCGGCACCACCCGGTTGGCGAGGCCGATGCGCTCCGCCTCCGCCGCGCCCACGGGCCGGCCCGTGAGGATCAGGTCGAGGGCGCGGCTCATGCCGATCAGCCGGGCGAGCCGGATGGTCCCGCCGTCCACGAGGGGCACGCCCCAGCGGCGGCAGAAGACGCCGAAGGTGGCCGTGTCCTCCATCACGCGCAGGTCGCACCACAGCGCCAGCTCGATGCCGCCCGCCACCGCGTAGCCTGCCACCGCGGCGATCACCGGCTTGGACAGCAGCATGCGCGTGGGGCCCATGGGCCCGTCGCCCGTGGGCCGGACGCGGCTGCCCTCGCTGCCGAGCGCCTTCAGATCTGCGCCCGCGCAGAAGGTGCCGCCGGCACCCCACAGCACGGCAGCGCGGATGGCCGGGTCGGCTTCCACGGCGCGAAAGGCGTCGGCCAGCTCGCGCGCAGTCTGCGCGTCCACGGCGTTGCGCCGCTCCGGGCGGTCGATGACCACGGTGGCCACGGCGCCATCCCTCTCGATGCGGACGGCCATCTCGTTCCTCGGCCTCAGCGTCGCGGAGACGGCGGGCTCGCCAGGTATCGCTCGAGGGCCGCCTCCGTCGTGAACTCCGGCGTCGTGTCCGGCACGCCAAGATAGTACACCGTGAGGACGGGTCGTCCCGTACGCCAATCACCCTCCGTCGCATACAGGTGGATCTCCCGGCGCGGCCAGTCGGCGAAGGTTGCCCGCGGGCTGCGGATGTCCGCGTGCGCGCCGAGTGGCATCCCCGCCACCACATCGAGGCGGCGCTGGGTGAAGGGGTCCACGCCCTCGACCCTGATCCAGGCGTAACGTCGGGCAGGGTTGCTTACCCGGATCACCACTAAGGTCTTCTCCTCTGCCTCGCCCTTGAGCACGCCCCACACGATCCCCACGTCGGGTCCCGCGAAGACAGAATCGGCGCCGTGCAGGCCGGCGGCCTGGGCGAGGAGCGGCAGCGCCAGCGCGCCGAGCAGATGCGCGGCCGTAGCCGCTGAGCCCCACCAGGGCCAGCACCTCGCCCACTGCGGCGGCGATGGCCGCCTCGCCCTGGCGCTGCACGCGGAGGCCGTAGGCCACGTTCTCGAACACGCTCAGGTGGGGGAAGAGAGCGTAGCTCTGAAAGACAAAGCCGATGTTCCGCTCGCTGGCCAAGAGGCGCGTCACGTCCTCGCCGCCGATCAGGATGCGCCCGGCATCGGGCTCCTGGAAGCCTGCGATCATGTGCAGGGTGGTGGTTTTGCCGCAGCCGGACGGGCCGAGGAGAGTGAGGAGCTCGGCGGGGCGCACCTCGAGGCTCACTTCACGGACGGCGTACACCTCGCCCTGCACGCGATGGTCGAAGCGCTTGGACACGCCCTCCAGCCGGATGGCCACGGGGCTTCGAGTTGTGCGGGGCGCGTCAGCCAGCGAGGATGCTCGTGACCTGGAGGCTGCCCGCGGCCTGGAGGCGGCGGAGGGTCCAGCCAATGCCCGCCATGACCACGAACACGATAGCCACCACCAGCACGGAGAAGGCGGCGGCGGGGCCGAGGGCCAGCTCCGTCATGTTCTCGAGGATGCGCACGGTGATGAGCGTCCAGCTGATGGAGACGAGGAAGATCGTCGCGCTGATCGCCGTCATGGAGCGGATGAAGACCACCCCGAGCCCCGCGAAGAAGGCGGGCACGATGAGGGGCAGGGTGACCCGGCGAAAGGTCGTGCCGCTCCGCGCGCCCAGGCCCTGCGAGGCCTCCTCGATGCTCGGATCGATCTGCTGGAGGAGGGCCACGGTGGCGCGGATGCCCGTGGGGCGTAGCGGAAGACGTAGCAGGCCACGATGATGAGGGCGGTGCCCGTCAGCACCAGAGGCGGATCGTTGAAGGCCACGAGATAGGCGATGCCTGCGATGGTGCCGGGCAGGGCGTAGTTGATCATCGACACTAGCTCCATGGCGCGCCGCCCGGCGAAGCGCTGGCGCGTCACCAGGTAGCCAACGAGCGGGCCGAAGAGACCGCCAAGCGGCATGCCCACTCCCGCCACCACGAGCGTGTCGCGGATGGCCTTGAGCCCCTCGCTGAAGATGACGTGGTAGTGGCGCCAGGTCAAAGCGTGGTTGGCGCCGAAGGCCATCACGACGGAGGCGTAGAAGAGGAGCACGTAGAAATAGGCGACCACCGCGGCGACGGCGACGCAGCCGGCGAGGAGCGCGGCCCGCGCCCAGGGCGCCACGCTCTTGATGGCGGTGGCGGGCCCGACCTTGCCCGTGATGGTGACGTAGGCGCCGCGCCCGACCCAGTAGCGCTGGAGCAGGTACACGGCGAGGGCGGGGACGAGGAGGGCGAAGGACAGCACGGCGCCGCCCTTGAAGTCGAAGAGGCCGGTGATCTGCAGATACGCTTGGGTGGGCAGCACGGGGAAGCTGTTGCCGGCCAGGATCAGGGGCGTGGCAAAGTCCGCGAGGGAAGCGGCGAAGAGGAGGAGAAAGGCGTTGGCGAAGCCGGGCACGGCCAGGGGCAGCGTCACCGTGTGAAACACGCGCCAGCGGCACCTACTTGACACAGTCTCCGCTTCGCCCGATTCTCCCCCCGAGCGAGCAGATCGGTCGCACCGAACTTACAGCATCGCGGGGGGCCACGATGAGCACACTCACTCGACGCGACGTATTGAGACTGGGCGGCGCCGCCGCGGTGAGCGGGCTCGGCTTGCCCGCCGTGCTCCGGGCCCAGCAGAAGGAGATCCCCATGCTGGGCTTGTGGTCCTTCACGGGTGCCTTCTCGGACGTGGGCCCCGTCCTCGATCGCGGCATGAAGCTGGCACTCGAAGAGCGTGGCATGAAGATCCAGGGCAAGACCATCAAGTACATCACCCGCGACGACGAGACCAAGGCGGGCAGCGCCACGCGGCGTGCCGAAGAGGCCATCGACGCCGACGGTGTGAAATACATCATCGGGCCCTGGTCCTCGGGCGTCGCCCTGGCGGTGTCGGAGGTCGCCAAGCGCAAGAAGATCTTCCACTACTTCAGCGGCGGCACCGAGGACATCTCGGGGGCGCGCTGCCACCGCTACTCCTTCCAGTGGGCCGCGAGCCCCTACACGGCCGCCAAGACGGTCGTGGACAACTTCATGCAGGCCAACCCCAAGGCCAAGCGCTGGCACCTCCTGGTCGCCGACTACGCTTTCGGCTGGTCGGTGGAGAAGTACATCAAGGAAATAGGCAAGGGGCATGGGATCGAGTTCGTGGGCGCCGACCGCCATCCGCTCGGGGAGCGGGAGTTTTCCAACTACGTGACGAAGGCGGCCGGTAACCGGCCCGACGTGGTGGCCATGATCAACTTCGGCCTCGACGCCGTCACGGGGGCGCGCGAGATCTTCAACTTCGGTCTCACTCCCAAGGTCCCCCTCATCCTCACCTGGTCCTCGGGGGTGGAGGAGCTGGTGCAGCTCAATCCCGAGATCCGCGAGAACATGTGGGTCGGCTCGAACTTCTACTACACGGCCGACACGCCGGTGGCGCGCGAGTTCGTAAAGAGCTACCAGGCCAAGTTCGGCGGTCCGCCGGGCTACGCGCCGGCCGCGGCCTACGGCATGACCCGGATGACCCTGCACGCCATGGACAAGGCCAAGTCCACCGAGGTCCCGGACGTGATCAAGGCCCTCGAAGGCCTCGAGGTGGACGACCTCGTGGGTCGGATGAGAGTGGATCCGAAGACCCACCAGACACTGCGGCCGTACTTCTTCATGCGGTGCAAGAAGAAGGACGCGATGAAGAATCCCATGGACTTCGCCGACATCATCGCGACGGGCTCCACGCCGCTGCCGGCGGAGTACGCCGCCTGCAAGGATATCGGGTCCCTATGAGCTCGAAGGGGGGCTCCGCCCCCCTTCCGAACCTCCCCCCGAAGCGGGTGGCGCCGGCGGAGCCGGCGTTCGAAGCGTGAAGGTTCCCCTCCTCGTCAGCCAGATTCTCAACGGGCTCGCTACAGGCATGCTCTACGCGCTCATGGGCATCGGCCTGTCGATCATCACGGGGGTGCTCAATATCCCGAACTTCGCCCACGGCGCCCTCTTCGCCCTCGGCGCCTATCTCCTCTACACGCTCATCCAGCTCGTCGGCAACTTCTGGCTGGCCCTGCTGCTGGCGCCGCTCGGAGTGGGGCTGCTCGGCGTCCTGATCGAGTATGGCGGGATCCGGCCGCTCTACAAGGCCGGCCACGACTACCAACTCCTGCTCACCTTCGGCCTCTCCCTCATCGTGACCGAGGGCATCATCATCGTCTGGAGTCCGGTCGGCATGAGCCAGCTCCCGCCGCCGCTCTTGCGAGGCGGCGTCGACCTCGGCATCACCTTCTACCCGAAGTATCGACTCTTCGTCATGGTGGCGGCCGCCCTCCTCGTGCTCGGGGCCTGGCTCTTCCTCGAGAAGACGCGCTATGGAGCGATCATGCGCGCCGGTATCGAGGACAAGGAGATGGTTTCCCTCCTCGGCATCGATATCCACCGCCTCTTCACGGCCGCCTTCGCCCTGGGCTGTGTCCTGGCGGGAATCGCGGGTGCCCTGACCGCACCCATCCGCGGGTTGAATCCGTGGATGGGGGTGGACATGCTCGGCATCGCCTTCGTCGTGGTCGCCCTGGCCGGGCTCGGCAATCTGCTGGGCTCCATCGCGGCGGGCCTGCTCGTCGGCCTGGCCCAGAGCCTCGTGGCCCTCG
This sequence comes from Candidatus Methylomirabilota bacterium, assembly GCA_046723845.1. Classification (GTDB taxonomy): domain Bacteria; phylum Methylomirabilota; class Methylomirabilia; order Rokubacteriales; family CSP1-6; genus AR37. The sequence goes on from JBKOVG010000023.1 coordinate 17,111, forward strand.
TATGGCCCGAGGCGTCCGTGGCCGTTATCTTCGCGGTCATGGCCGTTGTCCTCCTCGTCCGACCGCAGGGATTGTTCGGGATCAGATGAGCAGGGCGTGGCTGGCCATCCTGGTCGCGGTGGTGCTCCTTCCGATTCTCGTCAGACACGCCATCGCCACCGAGATCTGGATCTTCGCCATCTTCGGGCTCGGCCTGAACCTGCTCATGGGCTACACGGGCCTCCTGTCTTTCGGCCAGGCCACCTTCTTCGGCGCGGCCGCCTACGTGGCCGGCTATCTGCTGAAGTACTACGGGATCAACGTGTTCCTGGCCCTGGGCGTCGGGGTCGTGGTGGGTGCCGCCTGCGCGGCGGCCGTGGGCTATCTCTGCGTCCAGCGCTCCGGGCTCTACTTCATCATGCTGACCTTCGCCCTCAACCAGATGTTCTACTTCACTGCCTATCAGTGGACGACGGTGACAGGAGGTGAGGACGGCATGCCCGGCATTCCACGCCCCGACGTCCTCGGCCTCGACATCCACCCGCCGCTCGCCTACTACGCGGCGGTCGCCGTGCTCTTCCTGTTCTCCTTCTGGGTCATGCAGCGCGTGGTGGAGTCGCCTCTGGGCAAGATCCTCCAGGCCATTCGCGAGAACGAGCTGCGCGCGGAAGCTCTCGGCTACAACGTCACGCATATGAAGCTCGCCGCCTTCGTGGTGGGGGGCGCCTTCTCGGGACTGGCGGGAGTGCTCTATGCCATGCTCTTCGGCATCGTGCCGCTCGAGTCCATCGGCTTCGTGTTCTCGGGTAATGTCGTCTTCGCCACCCTCATCGGAGGCTCGGGCTCCCTCTACGGTCCGGTCATCGGCTCCTTCGTCTTCATCTGGCTGTCGGAGTCGGTTAGCTCGATGTGGGCGCGCTGGCCGCTCCTGCTCGGGGTCGCCTTCGTCGTCGTCGTGCTCTTCTTCCGGGGGGGAGTGGTCGAGGCGTGGTCGCGCCTCTGGGCGTGGCGCGCCTCCCGCCGGGCGCCCGCCACGGTACGGACCGATGCCCCTGATTAGGACCGAGCGCCTGACCAAGTCCTTCGGCGCGCTGACCGCGGTCAGCGGGGTGACCATCGAGGTCGAGGAGGGCTCGCTGCACTCGGTGATCGGCCCCAACGGAGCGGGAAAGACCACGTTCTTCAACCTGCTCACCGGCCAGCACACGCCGACCTCGGGACGGATCATCTTCGACGGGCGTGACATCGCGGGCACGCCGCCGCACGGCGTCGCCCATCTCGGCATCGCGCGCTCCTTCCAGCGCACGAGCATTTTCCCGGCCCTGTCCATCCTGGACAACGTCTGGCTCGCTGCCTTCGCCCGCCAGGAGTCGTGGCGGGGATTGGCCTGGCAGCGGGCCGACCGCTACCCTGAGCTCACTCGGCGCGCCCTGATCGTGCTTGGCGAGGTGGGGCTGCGCGAGAAGGCAGAGCAGCCAGCACGGGAGATCTCCCATGGCGAGCAGAGACAACTGGAGCTCGCCGTCGCCCTGGCCGCGGCCCCGCGCCTCCTCCTCCTGGACGAGCCCGCGGCGGGGCTGTCCCCCGACGAAACGCAGAAGATGGTGGCACTGGTGCGGAAGCTCAAGGGGCGCTACACCATCATTCTGATCGAGCACAAGATCGACGTGGTGATGACCATGTCGGATCGAATCTCCGTCATGCACTTCGGGAGCGTGATCGCGGAAGGTACGCCGCTGGAGATCCAGCGAAACGCCGAGGTGCGTCGTGCCTACCTCGGGGGTGTTGCCCCATCATGATCCGGGCCAGCTCATGATCCTCGAGATCCGGAGCATCGACACCTACTACGGACTCGGCCATATCCTGCACGGGCTCTCCCTCGGCGTCGGCGACGGCGAGGTGGTAGCTCTCCTGGGGCGGAACGGTGCGGGCAAGACCACGACGCTCCGCTCGATTACGGGGCTCACGCCGCCCCGTAGGGGCGAGATCACCTACAGGGGCGCCAACATCGCCGGCCTGCCCGCTCACCGGATCTCCCAGCTTGGCATCGCGCTCGTGCCCGAGACGCGCGGCATCTTCTCCTACCTCACGGCGCGCGAGAACCTAGACATTGCCCGCCGCCCGGGCTCCCGCTGGCCGCTGGAGAGCATGCTCGAGCGCTTCCCGAAGCTTCGCGAGGTTTTGGACCGCAAGGGGCGCCTGCTCTCCGGGGGCGAGCAGCAGATGCTCGCCATCGCGCGGGCTCTCCTGACGGGACCGGAGCTGCTCCTCCTGGACGAGCCGTCCCAGGGGCTGGCGCCCCTGGTGGTGGAGACGGTCATGGGCACCGTCCGTGAGCTCAAGCGCGAACGCGTCAGCATGCTGCTGGTCGAGCAGAACGCCGAGATGGCGCTGGGGCTGGCGGACCGCGTCTATGTCATCGACCACGGCACCATCGTGTTCGAGGGCACCCCGGCGGTCCTCCGCGCCAACGAGCAGATCACCGCTACGTATCTGGGCGTCGGCGGCTGAGGCCGAACCTTCCTGGAAGAGACGCTGCTAGTCGAGGGTGAGCTTCGTCCTCCCGTCGACGTCCACCAGCATCGAGTCCGGGACGTAGCCCACGCTGATGGTGCGCATGAAGGCGAGCTGGGAGGCGAAGGCTTCCTTGGCCAGCGCATCTTTCTTCGCCCACTTGAACCACATGGGAATGGCGTAGCGGCGGAACTTCTGCACATCCTCGTCGGAAAGACGGATGACCTGGACACCCTTAGCCTTGTACTTGTCCCAGGCCGCGAGATTCTCCTTCTGGATGTACGCGTACTGGTCCCACGAGTGCTGGCGAGTGGCCGAGATGACGAGCTCCTGCATGTGCCTGGACAGCGCCGTCCACTTCGCCATGTTCACGGTGAGATCCATGAGGTCCACCGGCTGGTGGAGGCAGGGGGTGGAGGGCGGCCCGATGATGATGTACTTGGCGACCTCGGCGAAGCCCAGGTTGTAGTTGACGGCGGGGCCGACGAAGTCGGCGCCGTCAATCAGCCCCTTCTCCAAAGCCTGATAGACCTCGGCACCGGGAAGGATCACGGTGGACACACCGGCGTAGGAGAAGACCTCGGCGATCATGCCGCCAGGGAAGCGGATCTTTCTGCCCTTGAACTCCTCGAAAGAGCGGATGGGCATCTTGGAATGGATCAGGTTCAGGTCGTGCTGGATCGGCCCCACGTAGAAGATGTTGTGGGCCCGGAAGGCCTTCCGAGCGATCTGCAGACCGCCGAGCTCGTAGAACCAGGTCTCCCACTGGTCGGGCCGGTCCAGGCCCAAGGGGTACGAAGAGAGGAAGGCGGCCACCGGCATCGTGCCCGCCCAGTAGGTGGTGAAGGTGTGCATGGCATCCAGCCCGCCGCTCTTCACCGCGTTGAACATCTCGAAGGTGGCGACGATGGAGCCGGCGGGGAAGGCCTGGAACTGGAGCTTGCCTTCCGAGATCTCCTTGATGTTCGCGCAGAACTTTTGGAAGGCCTTGTAGCCCGCGGTGCCTGCGTCCCACGCCGTCTGACGAGCAGCGGCGCGCCGCCCACCAGCTCCAGGTGCTCAACGACGAGCTGGCGCGGGCGAGTCAGGCCAAGTCGGAGTTCCTCGCCAACATGTCGCACGAGCTGCGCACGCCGCTCAACGCCATCATCGGCTTCTCCGAGGTGCTGGGCGAGCGCATGTTCGGCGAGCTCAACCCCAAGCAGGACGAGTACGTGAAGGACATCCACACCTCGGGCCGGCACCTCCTGTCCCTGATCAACGACATCCTCGATCTCTCGAAGATCGAGGCGGGGCGCATGGAGCTGGAGCTGACGGACTTCGACCTGCCCGCGGCCGTCGACAGCGCGGTGACGCTCGTGCGGGAGCGGGCAGCCCGGCGGGACGTCGTTCTGCGGTCAACGGTGGAGGAGGGCGTGGCCTCCGTCCGCGCGGACGAGCGGAAGGTACGGCAGGTGGTGCTGAACCTTCTCTCCAACGCGATCAAGTTCACGCCCGAAGGCGGGCGCATCGACGTGCGCACCGCGCGCGCCGACGGCGAGGTCGAGGTGTCGGTGACCGACACCGGGGTGGGCATCGCCCCCGAGGATCAGGCCGCGGTGTTCGAGGAGTTCAGGCAGGTAGGGGAGAGCGCGGCGAGGCACGAGGGCACTGGACTGGGGCTCGCGCTCTCCCGGAAGTTCGTGAAGCTCCACGGCGGGAGGATCTGGGTCGAGAGCCAGGTGGGCAAGGGCTCGACCTTCACCTTCCGAATCCCGGCGCGCCGGGACGAGTAGGCCGCGTCCGCTCGTGCTCCGCCACCGCCTCCTCGAGGAACTCGAGGGTGCGCCGCCAGGCGTCGATGCCCGCCTCCTCGTCGGCCTTCGTGCTCCCTCCCTGGTGATAGAGATAGCCGGCCAACCCCTCGACGGGCAGACCGATGTCGCGCACCGAGGTGGGCGCGTACGGCACGTAAATGAGGTGGCCGGCGCCCTCGTACTTGAGGTGGCGATATGGGAATGGATGGCGGTGAGCCTCGAGGCGCCGGAGTGCGATGTCGGCCAGATCCGAGGATGATGCTCGCGGTGAGAGTGACGGGCTGACCCGCGACGTAGCCGCGCAGCTCGAGGGCGACCGGCTGATCGATGAGCGCGCTCGTATGGTCGACGACGATCATCGCCAGGAGCGGCCGGCGCGCGGCGTGGTGGGCGCGCGCAGTGGACGGCGCGTCATGTTTCGGGATGGCTTTCGCAGTGGCGGCATGCTACATAGCGGGCGCGATGGACGTCCTCGGTGCCCACGCCGCCCGCCAGCCGGACAAGCCCGCGCTGATCGAGGGCGACCGCGTCTGGTCCTGGGCCGAGTTCGTCGAGCGGCGGAATCGCCTCGGCCACGCCCTGGTCGAGCTCGGGCTTCGCCCCAGCGAGCACGTCATCGTCTACGCCGCCAACTCCATCGAGCACCTGCTGGCGGGCTCCGGGGCTCGCGCGGCGGGCCTCGTCCCCGCGCCCATGAACCATCGTCTGGTGGCCGAGGAGGTGGCCTACATCCTCGATCACTCCGACGCGGTGGCGGTATTCGTGAGCGACCAGTTCCTGCCCGTGGTCGAGGCGATCCGCGCGGAGGCGCGCAAGGTGCGCCACTTTGTCCTCCTGGGAGAGGCGCGACGGGACTGGGCGACGCATCTCGACGACCTCCTCGCGCGCGGGCGGCCCGAACCAGTAGAGCTTGACGGCGCCGCCTTCGGCGCCTCGATCATCTACACGGGGGGGACCACGGGCAAGCCCAAGGGCGCGCTCCGCCGGAGCATCGACCCGCAGAGCCTCATGGAGACCCTCCGCGCCATGGACGTGCTGGACCCGAACCACGTGCACCTGGTGGCCGGGCCCATGTACCATTCGGCGCCGAGCGGATTCGCCACCTACGCGCACATCGTGGGCGCCACCGTGGTGATCATGCCCAAGTTCGACGCCGAGCGCGCCCTCGCCGAGATCCAGCGCCGCCACTGTTCCAGCACCTTCATGGCGCCCACCCTGCTCAAGCGGATCATGGACCTGCCCGAATCCGTCCGGGCCCGCTACGACGTATCGTCCATGAGAGCCATCGTCATGGCCGCCGCTCCCTGTCCCATGAGCGTGAAGGAGGCGGTGGTGGGCCATTTCGGCCCGGTGCTCTACGAGTTCTATGGCTCGACGGAGCTGGGGGTGAACACGATCTTGAAGCCGGCAGACGTGCTCCGGAAGCCTGGCTCGTGCGGCCAGGCCGCGCCGGGGCGCGAGCTCGCGCTCTTGGATGACGACGGCAACCCGGTCGCGGTAGGGGAGCCCGGCGAGCTCTACGTCAAGCGCTTCTCGGGCATCCTCGACGAGTACTACAAGGACCCCGCGGCCACTGCGGGGATGCAGCGGGGCGACTGGTACTCGGTGGGCGACGTGGCGTACCGGGACGCGGACGGCTTCTACTACATCTGCGATCGCAAGCGCGACATGATCATCTCAGCGGGCGTCAACATCTATCCCGCGGAAATCGAGGACGCACTGCACCGCCACCCCGACATCCAGGACGTGGCGGTATTTGGAGTGCCCGACGACGACTGGGGCGAGCGCGTGCACGCCGCTGTCCAGCCGCGCGCGGGAAGCCGGCTCGCCGCCGGGGACGTGGTCGCCTTCGCGCGCCAGCATCTCGCCGGCTACAAGGTGCCGCGCGAGGTGACCTTCCACGAGGAGTTCCCGCGGGACGCGGCAGGCAAGCTCATCAAGCGGTTGCTGCGCGAGCCGTACTGGGCGGGACGGGCGAGGCGGATCTGAAGGTGCGCGCGCCGCTCGCCCTCAAGATCACCGTCCTCATCGTGGTCGTGCTCATCGTGGGCTTCGGCGTCTCGACCATCCTGACCATCCAGCGCGAGGCGGAGCTCCTCGTCGAGCAGAGCAAGCAGGCGGCGCGCAAGCTCACGGCCACCCTCACCGCGAGCATCGAGGCGGCCATGCTCCAGGAGCGGCCCGACATCGCGCGCATGCAGATCCTCGAGATGCAGAAGAACACGCCCGTGGAGGGCCTCACCGTCTACCGGCGCAACGGTGTCGAGGCCTTCACCGACACCTCCACCCTGATGCAGGTGATGAAGGAAGCGGAGCTGCAACCGGGCGTGATGGAGAGCATCAAGAAGATGGCGCGCCCGGCGGGGCCGCCCATGACGGGGCCGCTCTTCGAGCAGGCGGTGGCGACGCTCCGGACGCAGGAGAGCATCGAGAGCGCCAATGGGCAGACTCTCTTCGTGCTCGAGCAGCCCATCGCCAACCAGGAGCGCTGCCAGGGCTGCCACGGCACCGATCACAAGGTGCGGGCGGTGGTGCGCGTGGCCACGTCGATGGAGCCGGTGATGATCGCGGTGCGGGCGCAGCGCAACCGCCAGCTCTTCGTGGCCCTGCTCACCATCGTGGCCGCCGCCGCCGTCCTCGGCCTCGCCATGCGGCGGGTGGTCGTCCGCCCCATCCAGGATCTCGCCCAGGTCGCCCATCGCATCGGGGAGGGAGATTTCCAGGCGCGCGCCCGCACTAGCTCGGGGGACGAGCTGGCGCGCCTCGGCTCGGCCTTCAACGACATGACGGAGCGCCTGGCCACCGCGCAGGAGCATCTGGAGTCGCGCAATCGCGAGCTCGCCACCACCCTGGAGGAGCTTCAGGCTTCGCGCCAGCGCCTGGAAGTCCTCGAGCAGCTCAAGGGCGAGCTCTCCAAGTTCGTCCCCGACGCCGTGAAGGAGCTGCTCGAGCGCGATCCGTCGGCGACCCAGCTCGAGAAGCGTCAGGAAGAAGTCTCCGTGCTCTTCCTGGACATCGCCGGTTACACGCGGCTCTCGGAGCAGGTAGAGGCGAAGAAGCTGAACCAGCTCGTGCAGACCTACTTCTCCGCCTTCCTCGAGATCATCCGCCGGCACCAGGGCGACGTGAACGAGACGGCGGGCGATGGGCTCATGGTGATCTTCCAGTCGAAGAGCCGCGAGCCCGGGCGGGGGCCCGTGGACCACGCGCTGAATGCGGCGCGGGCCGCGCTGGCCATCCGTCAGCGCACGGTGGAGCTGAACGAGGAGCACCGCGACGTGTTCCCCTCCGTGGCCCTTCACATGGGCATCAACACGGGCGAGGCGTGGGTGGGCGCGACCAAGATCGGCGGCGCGGGCTCGCAGCGCTGGACATTCACGGCCACCGGACCCACCACCAACCTCGCCGCGCGCTTTGCCGGCTCGGCCCAGGGCGACGAGATCGTGGTTGGCCCCGCCACCGCCGAGCGCATCGTGGGCTTCTTCGTGCTGGAGAACCTCGGGGAGCGGACCTTCAAGAACGTCTCCCAGCCGCTGCGCGTCTACCGGATCATCCCGCCCGGCGTCTACGACAAGATCGCCTGATCCTCAGGCGTAGGCGGGGAAGATCTCGCGGAAGATCTCGGGCGTCGTGCGCGATCTGAAGTAGGGGATCTGCCGCTCGGAGTACTCACGGCCGCCGCGGAAGACGATGGAGCCCGTGGCGAGGAGGCGGCCGGAGGCGGTGTGGAGCGAGCTTTCCGTGCGCCAGAAGGTGCGCCGCTTGTCGATGGACGTGACCTCGGCGAAGCGGCCGCCGGCGATGAGGGGCACCCCGAGCGGCATCTCGGCCTCGTGCAAGCTCACCGTCAGACGATTGGTCAGTCCGCCTTCCTTCATGACGAGGGCGCCGAGCCACCACGAGATCTCGTCGAGCAGCACGGGAGCCAGGGCAGGGTGCAGCCGATCGCCCGCTCGCCACGGATCGCGGGGCGCGAGGCGCGTCCACACGCCGGTCTCGTCGAAGCTGAGGGCGACCTGGAGCCCGAGGGGGTTCAGGGCGCCGCAGGCGAGGCACTGATCCGACATGGGCAGGGACCGGCCGGTGTCGCCTCCCGTCCATGAAGGGGCCGGCGGTGACTCCACGAGCGCGAGGACGCCGCCGCTCGTGAGGGTGTGCCCTTCCTGACGAATGCTGAGGCTGATCGCCTCCGCGCTGCGCTCGCTGACGAGATCGAGCGCGGTCTCGATGGGCACCGACGAGTTGAGACGGCCTTCGATCCGCCGCGGACCCGGCGCCCGCCCCAGCCGCTCCGCCGCCGCGTCCACGAGGGCGACCAGACAGCCGCCGTGCACGATGCCTGGCCAGGATTGCAGGACGGCGGGGGCGTCGAGCCGACCCTGGCCGTTGGAGGAGACGCTCAGCGCGCGGTCGAAGGCCTGCGCGATGGTGTCCAGCGGCGTTCCGGCTCTGCCTGCATGCTAGAGTGAGCGCGAGCGATGGCGGCCCTCGTCATGATCCCGGCTATCTTACGTCTCGGAGAAAGCGGGCCGCAACGTCTGTGATCCGTGGGCTCGAGCTCGTCGCCGGCGGGCCGTTCGCGCGGGCGACCTTCACCAATTTCGTGTTCATGTCGAGCCTGAGCTGCGTCATCCTCCTGCCCCTCTACATCCAGCGGCTCGGCGGCACGGAGGCGGAGATCGGCTTCGTGCAGGGGATGTACAGCGCGGCGGGCATCGTGTGTCAGCCGCTCATCGGTCTCTGGCTCGACCGGGTGGGCCGCCGCTTCTTCATGCTCCTGGGCGTCGCCCTCCTCCTCCTCGCCTCCATCGGCTTCCTCCTGATCTTCTCCATCCCCCTGCTCGGCGTCCTGCGCGCCGTGCAGGGGCTCGGCTTCTCCGCTTTCTTCGTGGCGAACTACATGCACGTGGTGGAGCTCGTCCCCGTGGAGCGGCGCGGCTGGGCCCTCGGTATCTACGGCGTGTCGGGCTTCCTCGGCACGGCCCTGGCCCCGCTCCTCGGCGAGCTCGTGGTGCGCCGCCTGGGGTTCAGCTGGCTCTTCACCCTGTCCACGCTCCTCGCCGCCGCGGCGGCCTTCCTCGTCGTGCGCACCCTGGGCATCCGGCCGCCCCACATGGGCCCGGGACCGGGCCTCGATTCGCTCCGCGAGGGCATCGCCGACATCATGCAGATGCACATGGCCTTGGCCTTCTTCTTCGGCCTCGCCACCGGAGTGATGTTCACCTTTCTGCCGACGTTCGGAGACAGCCTGGGCGTGCACAGCATCAGCCTCTTCTATACCGCCTACGCCATCGCGGCGGTGGGGGTGCGGGTGGTCGGCGGCAACCTGATCGACACGCGCGGGCGCCGCGAGGTGATCGTGCCGTGCCTCTTCATCATGGCGTGCTCGGCGGGCCTGCTCGTCGCCCTCGCCTTCTTCCCGGGGCCGCGCTTCAACTTCCCCGTGGTGCCCTTCCTCTTCCTCACCGGGCTTCTGGCCGGCGGCGCCCACGGCTTCCTCTATCCCGCCCTGGCCGCCCTCCTCATGGACGTGACGCCGGAGTCGAGGCGGGGCGGCGCGGTAGGCGTCTTCAGCGCGGTGTTCCTCGTGGGCAATGCGGTAGGCGCGGTGGTGTTCGGTCAGATCGCGCACTGGCTCGGCTACCGCGTCATGTGGAGCGCGCTCACCCTGTTCATGGTCGCGGGCTTCGCCCTGTCCTTCCGCCTGCGCGCGACCGAGAGCGGCGAGCTCGTCCCCGTGAGTTGACTTGCCCTCACCCGGGCCGGATACTGCTGACGCCACGAGTCGTGTCATCCTCGCGAGGAGGACGATGATGGCGACACTCTCACACGCTACGAGAATCGCGCTGCCGCTGCTCGCGGCGGCGATGCTGGCGACGTCGCCCGCGCACCTGCCCGCCCAGACACCGCCCGCCGCGGGCCCGCAGGAGGCGCGGGTAGTAGGTCTGTTCGTGGATCCGAGCGGACAGCACCCCGCCGTCGTCCTCCAAGGCAAGCGTGACAAGCGGACCTTCGCCATGGGTATCGGCGCCGCGGAGGCCACGGGCATCGCCTTCCCTCTCGAGAATCGCGTGCCGCCGCGCCCGCTCACCCACGACCTGTTCCTCACCCTCTTCGGCCGCCTCAAGGTGACGGTGACGCGCGTGATCGTCACCGACCTCCGCGACGGTATCTACTACGCCACCGTGGTCCTCGACGCAAGCGGACGCGAGATCCAGCTCGACTCGCGGCCCTCGGACGCCATCGCGCTGGCCATCCGCGCCAAGGCTCCCGTGCTGGTGGAGGACCGCGTCTTCGACAAGTCGGAGGTCCTTCCCGCGCCCGAGGCTCCACGCATCTAGGCTCATGGCCGACGACGAGACCGCGCCCGCTCGATCGCTCCCGCCCGTGGGCGAGGATAGCCAGCAATGGGCGATCCAGCGCCGCATCGACGACGTCCTCACCAAGCTCGGGGAGAAATACGGCAACCTGACGGGCCGGGTGGTGGTGCAGATGAAGCCCGAGACCACCTTCGCGCAGATCGGCGGCCTCCGCGAGGCCAAGGCCATCGTGCGGAGCTTCGCCACCGCCCTGACTGATCCCGAGCTCTATCGCAAGTGGGGCATCCGACCGCCCAAGGGCGTGCTCCTCTACGGTCCGCCCGGCACGGGCAAGACCATGCTCGCCCGAGCCCTCGCCACGGAGACGGCGGCCGTCTTCTATCACCTGAAGCTCATGAACCTCACCTCGAAGTTCGGGCCGAACACGGGCGAGCTGCTCCAGGAGATCCTCTCCGTGGCCAAGGACCAGGGCCGCGGCGTGGTCTACCTCGACGAGGCCAACGCGCTCTCCCTCGAGCACCTCCTCCCGCCCGGGCAGGCGCGCGAGGCGGCGGCGCGGCTGGGAGCAGCTCTCTGCGAGAAGCTCGACGGGCTCGAGGATTTCTCGCGGCTCCTTCTCGTCGGCTCCACGAGCCGCCCCGACTCCGTCGACTCCTCGCTCGTGGCCCCGCGCCGTCTCGATCGGCTGGTGGAGGTGCCGCTGCCCGACGGGGCGGGCCAGCAGGAGATCCTCGAGCTGGCCCGCAAGCGCGCGGAGACGGCGGCGGGCCGCACCCTTTTCGCCGATATCGACTACCGCTCGGTGCTGCCTCCCATGGGCGGCATGAGCGGCGCGGAGATCTCGGAGATTCTCGGCCGCGCCCTGGAGCAGAAGGTGCACGCGGCCGGGCAGGGCCGGGAGGCCGGCCTCGTCACCGCGCAGGATCTCCTGCATCAGATCGACGGATACCGGCGCATCCGCGAGATGGTCGAGAAGATCCGCTACGGACAGTATCTCTGACCTCGAGGAGGACGAGATGAACGAGGCCGTCGAGAAGCAACACCAGAGCATGGAGGCCGTGCACGCCGACGACCGGCCGTGGGAGACGCTGCGCTGGCCCGGGCAATGGAGCAAGATGCTCTTCCATCCGCGTCCCGAGCGGCCGACCGAGCCCAACGCCGGCCTCGTGCGCTACGATCCGGGCTCGCACCATCCGTTCCATCAGCACGACTTTGCCCAGGTCTGGTACATCCTGGAGGGCCAGTTCGAGATCGGCGAGACGACCTACGGCCCCGGCACCATGCTCTTCTATCCCGACCCGCACTCGGAGCCGCCTCTGCGCACGGAGACGGGCGGGCTCATGCTCTTCTGCCAGTACCAGGGGCCGACCACCCAGGGCCGCCCCATCTACGACGGGCGCTTCAACATGACGGTGCGCAAGCCCATCTCGGACGAGCGCATCGACGCCTGACGTCCCGCCGTTGTCGCCAGATCCGCAGCGGGGATGGTAGGATCTCCGCTCGATGCCCTCGCTCACCCGGATCCGTGTCCGGTACAAGGACACCGACACCATGTCGGTCGTCTATTACGGCAACTACCTGACGTACTTCGAAGTCGGCCGCGTCGAGTACCTGCGCGAGAAGCACCTGCCCATGTCCGAGGTGAACCGGCGCATCCACATGCCGGTGGTCGAGGCCTTCGTGAAGTACGTCAAGCCCGCGCGGCTCGACGATCTCCTCGAGGTGTCCTCACGGGTGAGCGAGCGCAAGCGTGCGAGCTTCACCTTCTCGTACGAGATCAGGAACGAGGCCGGCGAGCTGGTGGCCACCGGCTTCACGCGCCATGCCTGCTGGGATCCCGCCACCTCCAAGATGATCGCAGTGCCCGAATGGCTCAAGGAGATCATGCCGGATGCCGACCTCGACCCGACCGATCGCTGACATCGCCCGCGAGCTGGGACTTGGCGCGGAGGAGTGGCTGCCCTACGGGCGTGACAAGGCCAAGGTGCTGCTGCCCGCGCTGGCGGCCCGCCGCGGCCAGCCCGACGGCAAGCTCGTGGTGGTGTCCTCGATCACGCCCATCAAGAGCAAGCTCGAGACCATCGCCACGCGGGTGTACGGGGCCGACGGCGTCGACTATCCCAAGAGGGTGGAGCGTCAGATCGCCCAGGCGGAGAGCCTCGGCTACGGCCGGCTCCCCGTGTGCGTGGCCAAGACGCAGCGCTCGCTCTCCGACAATCCCACGCTGCTCAACCGTCCGCGCGGCTTCCGGGTCACCGTGAACGACGTGCGGATCTCCGCGGGTGCGGGCTTCCTCGTGGCGCAGGCGGGCGACATCATCACCATGCCGGGACTGCCGCGCAAGCCGAACGCGGAAGGCGTGGACGTGACGCCGGAGGGGGCGATCACGGGCCTGTTCTGAGCCGTGTGATATACTGCGCGATGGTCCGGACGGCTACGGGACCAATTCCATGATCCAGGCTGACCACCTCACGAAGAGCTATGGGCCGGTGACGGCCATCCACGACGTGTCCTTCAGCGTCGACAAGGGTCAGATCGTCGGATTCCTCGGCCCCAACGGCGCGGGCAAGTCCACCACCATGAAGATCCTCGCGTGCTTCATGGCGGCCACGGGCGGGAGCGCCACCGTGGCGGGCTTCGACGTGTTCAGCCAGTCCCTGGAGGTGCGCCGGCGCATCGGCTACTTGCCGGAGAACGCGCCCCTCTACGCCGACCTGCCCGTGGCCGCGTATCTCGACTTCGTGGCCGAGGCCAAGGGCGTGTCGCGCGGGCTCCGGCGTTCCAAGGTCGCCGACGTGATGGACCGCTGCGCCATCGCGGACATGCAGCACCGCCTCATCGGCAAGCTCTCCAAGGGCTACCGGCAGCGCGTGGGTCTCGCCCAGGCCCTCCTGGGTGATCCCGAGGTGCTGATCCTCGACGAGCCGACCATCGGTCTCGACCCGCGCCAGATCACGGAGATCCGCGCCCTCATCAAGTCGCTGGGTGGGCAGCACACGGTCATCCTCTCCACGCACATCCTCCCGGAAGTCTCGATGGTCTGCGACAGCGTCATCATCATCAACCGCGGCCACATCGTGGCCCAGGGGACGCAGTCGGAGCTCGTGCAGCAGGTCTTCCCCGCCGCCCGGGTGGAGGTCGAGATTGGCGGGCCGTCCGAGGCGGTGGCCGCCGCCCTCAAGGCCTTGCCCGGCGTCACCTCCGTGGGGGCCGCGGTGTCCGGGGACGGCGCGGCCCGCTTCGTGGTCGAGTCCCCCCGCGGCCGCGACGTGCGTGGCGATCTCACGCGGCTGGCAGCGGCGCGGGGCTGGGAGCTCCTCGAGCTGCACACCCTGGGCCTCTCGCTGGAGGAAGTGTTCATCCGCGTGGTCGCGGGCGAGGAGCACAGCCCGCAGATCGTCGAGAACGTGCAGGAGACAACGTGATGGGGTGGGTGCCCATCTTCAAGAAGGAAATGCGGCTGTACTTCGGCTCTCCCGTGGCCTACGCCGTAGCCACCTTCTTCCTGTTCATCGCGGCCTTCTTCTTCGCGCCTTCCTTCATCCAGTACGCGGAGTTCTCCATGCGGGCGGCCATGCAGCCCCAGATGATGGGGCAGGGGCTCAACGCTACCGAGAACATCCTGCGGCCGCTCACCTACAACATGGCGGTGGTGCTGCTCTTCTTCATTCCCATGCTGACCATGCGCCTCTTCGCCGAGGAGAAGCGCGCGGGCACCATGGAGCTCCTGCTGACCTATCCACTCCGCGACGGCGAGGTGCTGGCGGGCAAGTTCCTCGCCGCGCTCGTCCTCTACGCCGTCATCCTTATCGTCACCTTGTTCTACCCGACGACCGTGGCCTGGTTCACGAAGATCGAGTGGGGGGCGGTGCTCACCGGCTACCTGGGCCTCCTCCTCATCGGGGGCTCCTTCCTCGCCATCGGGCTCTTCGTCTCCTCGACCACGGAGAACCAGATCGTGGCGGGGTTCGGCACCTTCGGGGTGCTCCTCGCCCTGTGGCTCCTCGGTTGGTTCGCGGACTCCGCGCAGGGCTCCCTTCGCACCGTGGTGCAGCAGACGGCGATCATCGAGCACATGGACGGGTTCGCCAAGGGGGTCATCGACACCAAGGACCTCGTGTACTACCTCACGGTGATCGCCTTCGCCCTCTTCCTCACCCTCCGCTCCCTCGAGTCCAAGCGGTGGCGAGGCTAGGCCGATGACGTTCATCAAGCGCTGGGGCCTGTGGGGCGTGGTGATCTGCCTCCTTGCCGCGGCGGCTCTCGTCCTCTTCGTGCCGTGGCTCATCAAGCTGCGTGTGGCGCTCCTCATCCTGGCCGCCCTCCTCCTCGTGATCACCCTCGCGCTGAACTGGCAGGAGGGCGCCTCGATCCTCGGCCGACGCGGCACGCGCTACGGGGCCAGCGCCGCCCTGCTCATCGTGCTGGCCCTGGGGGTGGCCGTCCTCGCCAACGCGGTGTCGCTGCGCTACAACGCGCGCTGGGACCTGACGGAGAACAAGCGCCACAGCCTCTCGCCGCAGACGGTGAAGCTCCTCAAGGCCCTCAAAGCGCCCGTGGAGGTGATCGGCTTCTTCCGCTCGGACACGCCGGGCAAGCGCACCGCCGAGGACCTGCTGAAGCAGTACGCCCAGCCCTCCGACGGCAAGTTCACCTACCGCATGGAGGATCCGGACCGCTCGCCGGGGCTCGCGCGTCGCTACGGGGTGGAGAGCTACGGCACTCTCGTGATGCAGAGCGGGGAGAAGTCCGAGAAGGTGCTGGACGCCGAGGAGGAGCGGCTCACCAACGCCCTCGTCAAGGTGACCCGCGCCGGCAATCCCATCGTCTACTTCGTCAAGGGACACGGGGAACGCGACATCTCGAGCGCCGAGCGCACGGGGATGAGCCAGGCCAAGGAGCAGCTCGAGAAGGCCAACTACACGGTGAAGGACCTCGAGCTGGCGCGCACGGGCAAGATCCCCGCGGACGCCTCGGTGGTCGTCGTCCCCGGGCCCAAGACCGATCTCCTCCCCCCCGAGCTGGGCGCCATCGACGAATACCTCGCCCAGGGCGGCCACGTGCTGATCATGGCCGATCCCCTCCAGGCCGACGGGCTCGCCAAGTACCTGGCCAAGTACGGCGTGACGCTGGGACAGGACCTCGTGGTGGAGCCGAGCCCCATCGGCCGTCTCCTCGGTGTGGGGCCCGAGGTCCCGCTGGTCATGCAGTACGAGCAGCATCCCATCACCAAGGACATGGCCAAGGTGATGACGGGCTTCCCCCTCACGCGCTCGGTCTCGCCGGCCAAGACTCCGGCCAAGGGCATGACGGTGACCACGCTGGCCAAGACGAGCCCCGAGTCGTGGGGCGAAACCAACCTCGCGGGCCTGCGCAAAGGCGAGCCGGCCAGCCGCGATGCCACCGACACGCCCGGCCCCGTGCCCGTGCTCCTCGCCGTCACCATTGAGCCGACGCCGGGGCCCAAGGCCGCGGGGCAGGCGGAGGCGGACGAGAGCAAGAAGCCCAAGGGGCGGCTCGTTGTGCTCGGCACCTCGACCTTTGCGTCGAACCAGGCGCTCGGCTTCCAGGGCAATCGTGACCTCTTCCTCAACATCGTGGCGTGGCTTGCCGGGCAGGAAGACGAGATCGCGGTGCGCCCGAAGGATCCGCGCCAAAACCCTATCTTCGCCACGGAAGCGCAGAAGAACGCCATCCTCTGGCTGTCCATGGTGGTGATTCCGGGTGCGGTGATGGTGTGCGGCATCGTGCTCGTGGTGCGTCGCCGCCGCTCCAAGTAGCCGCTCCGTCATGAGCTGGAAGACGCTCGTCGTGCTCGTGGCCGGTCTGGGCGGCTTCCTCCGCGTGGACAACCAGTCATGAGCTGGAAGACGCTCGTCGTGCTCGTGGCGGGTCTGGGCGGCTTCCTCCGCGTGGACAACCAGTCATGAGCTGGAAGACGCTGGTCGTGCTCGTCGTGCTCGTGGCCGGTCTGGGCGGTTTCCTCCTCGTCGACAACCAGTGGCTCGCCCCCAAGCGCGAGAAGGCGGAGAGCGCCAAGGGCCGGTTGTGGACCGTCGATTCCAAGGACGTGGAGAGCTTCACCATCGCCCGCAAGGACGACACCATCAAGCTCAAGCGCGCGGGCGACGGCTGGGAGATGGTGGAGCCCGTGAAGACGCGGGCCGACGGGGGCGTGGCCAGCGAGGTGCTGACCGACCTCACCACCGCGCGGGTGGATCGCGAGATCGAGGCCAACCCGACCAAGCTCGCCGACTTCGGGCTGGAGCCGCCCGCGGCCACCGTCACCCTCGACGTGAAGGGACAGGCCAAGCCCCTCACCCTCACCGTGGGCGGCAAGAACCCCACGGGGGTGTGGGTGTACGCGCGCGAGGGGAGCAAGCCCGCGGTGGTCGCCCTCGGCGAGTCCGTGGCCCGCGACACTGCGCGCCCCGTGGCCGACTTCCGCGACAAGACACTCGTGGCTTTCGACCGCAAGAACGTGACGGCGATCGATCTGGATCTGGGCGACGGCTCACGCATGACCCTCGAGCCCGAGGAGGGCGGCAAGTGGAAGGTGGCCCGCCCCGGGCCCTATCGCGCGGACAGTGACCTCGTGAGCGACATGCTCGAGCGGCTGGCCGCCGCCCGCATCAAGGAATTCGAGACCACCCCGAAGTCGCCCGCGACCTACGGGCTCGACAAGCCCTCGAAGATCACTTTGTGGCTTGGCAAGGACAAGGACCGCACCGCGAAGACCATCCTCGTGGGGAAGGTGGACGCGGACAAGAAGGTCGTCTACGTCCAGCGCGAAGGCGACGGCGAGGTGCTCCTGGTGCCGTCCGAGGTCTGGGACAGGGTGCCGAAGACCGTGGCCATGGCCCGCGACAAGACGGTCTTCCCGTACGCCTACGACAAGGTGAATCGCGTGGAGATTGACAGCGCGGGCGGCAAGGTCACCCTCGAGCGCGACGGGGCCGGCTGGAAGATTACCGCGCCCGAAGCGCTCAAGGCCGACGCAGGCGCCGTCAACGGGCTCCTGTGGAAGATCCGCGACCTCCGTGCCTCCGGCTTCCTCGACGAGACGGCAGCGGGCATCGCGAGCTATCTCCCCAAGCCCGACGTGACGGTCCGGATCTGGGAGGAGGGCGTCAAGGAGGCGAAGGTCCTCCTCCTCGGCCTCTCCAACGCCGTGCGCGTGGGAGAGGTCACGGGCGTGGCCGCCCCGGCAGGGACGGGGCCCGTGGTGATGGTCGACGCCAGGGACGTGCGCGAGATGGCCAAGACGGCCACGGACCTCCGCGACAAGACGGTGGTGGGTGACTTCGACATGAAGGAGGTCAAGCGCGTCCGCGTGACCGTCGGGGGCAAGCGGCTCCTCGTCGAGCGCAAGGGGCAGGACGACTGGCAGGTGCTTGAGCCCACCAAGGCCCCGGCCAAGGAATTCAAGGTGACGGGTCTCCTCCTCGCCCTGCGCGCGCTCAAGTGGAAGGACATCACTTCCCTCGACGGCGCCGATCCCGCGCGCTACGGGCTCGACAAGCCGGAGATCGAGGTGGCCGTGCTCAAGGCGGACGGCCGCGAGGTGGCCAGCCTCACCGTGGGACGCACGGACGATAAGATCGCCTACGTGCGCAGCAAGTCGTCGCCCGCCATCTACGCCGTGGAGGCCAAGAGCCTCGACGACATCCGCAAGGCCCCCGCCGACATTCCAGGGTAGCGCGGCGCGCCGGCCGCCGAGGGGGGACGGCGGAGAGGGAGGATTCGATGCCGACGGACACGCTCTACCTGAGGCAGATGGAGCTGGGGCCGATGCAGAACTTCGTCTACCTCATCGGCGACCCTGACACGCGCGACTGCATCGTGGTGGATCCGGCGTGGGAGATCGACGCCATCCTCGATCAGGTCGCAGCCGACGACATGCACCTGGGTGGCGTGCTCGTCACCCACACGCATCAGGATCACGTGGGTGGAAATCTCTTCGGCCACGACATCCCTGGCATCGAGGCGCTCCTCGAACGCACGCCGGCCAAGGTCTACGTGCACACTGCGGAGCGGGAGTTCCTGCGCGGCTACGGCTCCGACCTCGTGAAGGTGAGCGGGGGCGACACCCTCCCGGTGGGGACGCGGACGATCACCTTCGTCCACACCCCGGGCCACACCCCCGGCTCGCAGTGCTTCCTCGTGGACGGCCGGCTCATCTCCGGCGACACGCTGTTCATCCGCTCCTGCGGGCGGACGGATCTCCCGGGGAGCGATCCGAAGGAGATGTACACCTCCTTGACCACGCGCCTGGGCGCCCTCCCCGACGAGACGGTGGTGTTCCCCGGCCACAACTACGGTGGGATCGCCACGACCATCGGCGACGAGAAGCGCAGAAATCCCATGATGCGCTTCCCCACCATGTCGGACTTCCTCCGCGCCATGGGGCGAGGCTAGTGCCGGTCCAACTTGACTTCGCCAGATCGACTCAGCTCTCGCCTCGCCGCAGAGCGGCTCAGCTCGAAATGCCACGTTCTCGGTCGGCCGCAGCCCTCAACGTACGATCCACTCGGTCCTCGCCTCGTGGCAAGGCCTCTCGGCTCGAACAGCCACGTACGCCGTACGCCTCGGGCTGCGGCCCCCCTCGGGCCTCGGCTGGCTCGCAATTTGGCCCGGCACTCTGCGGGGTCACGTGGCGTGTAGCCAATACTCGTTGGAGGCGCACTAGTCGGAGGGAACCTCCGCCGGCGCGGGGCCCGCGCGCTCCGGTTTGTTGACTTGCCCTGACCCGTGTGGTGTCATGATCAGACCATGTCGGGCTCGTTCAGGAACTGGATCAAGGTCCGTTTCATCACAGGTTTCTTCGTCACCGTTCCCGCCATCGCCAGCTCGTGGCTCCTCTACGTCTTCTGGGACGCCATCGACAAGTTCTTCTCGCCGGGATACGAGCGCCTCTTCGGCCGCCGCATTCCCGGGCTGGGCTTCCTCACCGCGGTGATGCTCGTCCTCGTCATGGGCACCATCGCCACCAACGTGCTGGGGCGGCGGATCCTCGTTCGCATCGAGCTGCTCTTCACGCGGGTGCCCATCTTCCGCAGCATCTATCCGTCGATCAAGCAGCTCATCGAATCCTTTTCCCCGGAGAAGCGGCAGTCCTTCAAGGCGGTGGTCCTCGCCGAGCATCCGCGCGAGGGCGAGTACGTCTTCGGGTTCGTCACCTCCGAGGTCGTGGTGGAGACGCCGGCGGGCAAGCGCGAAATGGTTACCGTCTTCGTGCCCACCAACAATCTCTACCTGGGGGACGTGATCATGCTGCCGCGGAAGGACGTGATCACTACCGGTCTCACGGTGGAGGAGGGGATCCGGGTGATCCTCTCCGCGGGCACGGCCACTCCGGCCCGCCTCCCGCGCGAACGCCTCTAGGCCGCCGAGAAGGGCCCACCTGCTTCAACTCAGCTCTCGTCTCGCGTCGGCTTAGCCGCCGCTCAACTCGAAAGGCGGCGCCCTCGGCCGCACGCTCTACGTACAGGAAGTACGCCTCGCGTGCGGCCATCGGGCGGCGCCTCGCATCTGGGCCCTTAACGACGGCCTAGAGGTTAGCCTTATGGGCCCGATGCTATAGGGCCCACTTTTGCAGCCAGCGCTCCACTGCCTCGCTCAGCGGATAGAGCTTGCCAAAAAAGAAGTGCTCCGCGCCCGCGATGATCTCGGGCTCCGTGCCGAGCCGACGGCCGAGCTCCCGCAGGGCCTCCACCGGGCAGTACTGATCCCGCGTGCCCGCTACGAGCAGGGTCGGGTCGGGCACGCAGCTCAAGAAGTCGAGATCGCGCATGCCGAGCGGCGGCGCCACCAGCGCCAGGGCGGGAACGGCCGCGCCGGCGGCGATCACGCCGGCAGAGACCCAGGCGCCGAAGGAATAGCCGGCGAGCCCGACGGGACTCCTCGGAGACAGCCGCTCGGCCAGGGCGGCCATGGCTGTCCGGATGTCCTCCTGCTCTGCCTCGCCGCCCCCGTGCTTGCCCGTCGACCCGCCCACGCCCCGGAAGTTGAAACGGAGGGTCGCCACGCCGAGCCCTTGGGCGACCTCGGCCGCGCGGACGACCACGGGGTTGTCCATGTCCCCGCCGTAGAGGGGGTGGGGGTGACACACGACGAGGCCGGTCCGGGCGGCGTCGGGGACCGCGAGGCGAGCCTCGAGCCGGCAGCCGTCACGAACGTCAAGCGTTACAGGCGTTTCCACGACACGACCTTAAGGTTCCCGAGGCAAATAATCAAGGGACGGCCGACGTCCAAGTACGTGGAGGTATACTGCCGCATATGTGGAGCGTGAGTTGCACCGTGGTTCGACGCCGCCTCGAGCGACACGCCGACGGCGCTCTCAGCCCTCGTGCGACCCGCTTCGTCGCCTCCCATCTTCCCGATTGCCCCACCTGCCGTAGCGCCTCCGAAAAGCTGGTTCGCCTGCGCGCGCTGGTCCGTGAGGCCGTCTCCGTGGTGGCCGAGCCGGACTGGACGGGCTTCTGGCCGCCCGTGCGGACGCGCATCGTGACGGAGGAACCTCGACCGGTTCGCGAGTCGTGGTGGGTGCCCTTCTGGAAGCCTGTCTGGGGGCATCCGCGCCTGGCCTTCGGTGCCGCCCTCCTCGCCATTTTCGTGGTCGCCTTCTCCTTCTGGCCTGCCGACGACGCGGCCTTCGCCTCCCAGGTCAACGTGCAGGACGTCTCAGCGGACGATCCGGGCCGCAGCGTGATGGTCTACACGAGTCGCGACCCGGGCGTCACGGTCATCTGGGTCTTCAACTCGACCGAGACGCACGAAGGGGAAGGGGACGATCAGGAAAGCGACGGCCCCTAGGGGCTAGTCGCCCAGGCTCTTCAGGCGCTCGCGGGCCAGGGGTGCCTCCTCCGACTGCGGGAAGTTGTCGACGATGTATTGCAGCCTCGCCTGCGCCACCTTCGGCTGCTTCAGCTCCACCAGGGCCAGCGCCTCCTTGTAGAGCGCCGTCGGCACCTGGCTTCCGTTCGGATAGTTCACGAAGACCTTCCGGAACTCCTGCACCGACCGCTCCAGGGCCTCGCGCGATCGCTCGGACTGCCCCGAGGACGCCGCCGCCCGCCCCATGTTGAAGTAGCACTCGCCGATCCAGTACTGGGCGCTGTCGGCCTTGGGCGAATCCGGGTAGCGGCGCACGAACTCCCGGAACTCGGCGACGGCCAGCGTGTAGTTACCCTTGGTGAAGTCGGAATACGCGGCCTTGTAGCTCTCCTCCGCTCCGGGCTCGTTGGAGGATCGTGGCGCGCCCGGGGTGGGCGTGGGGACGGGGCTGGACCGGCCGCTCGATCCGCTGCCGCTCGAGCTCCCGCTCGGGCTCGACCCGCCAGAGCGGCTCAGGTTGTCGAGCCGCTGGTTGAGCTCGTCCACCCGTGCGGAGAGACGGGTGAGCTCGGCGGACAGGGCCTCGATGCGCGAGTTCATCGCCGCTGTCTGACGCGTGCTCTCCGCGGCCTGCTCACGGGAGCGTCGGTCCATCTGGCCCAGCACCGTCTGCGATTCCCCGCGGGTGCGGTGCGCGGCGAGGTTGAGCGCGTCGACGTCCTTGCGGAGCTGGGCCAGCTCCTGCTGCACGCTGTCGTCGGTAGCGCTCGCGCAGCCTGAGAGGACGATACAAAGGACCAAGGGGAGCCAGAGGCTCCCCTTGGTCACTACGGCCTGCATCCCGGCCAACTCCCCGCGACTAGCGGGTCTTGGTCAGGAAATTGTCGCGTCGATTCTGAGCCCAGCAGGCTTCGGTCTTCTCCGTGCACACCGGGCGCTCCTTGCCGTACGAGATGATGGTGACGCGGTTGGCCTGGATGCCCTGCGCGACGAGGTAGTTCATGGCCGCCTTGGCGCGCTTCTCACCGAGGGCGAGGTTGTACTCGGCGGTGCCCCGCTCGTCACAGTTGCCCTCGACCAGCAGGAGGTTGTCGGCGTTCGTCTTGAGCCACGCCGCGTTCCCGTCGAGGATCTTGGCGTCGCCCGGACGGACGTCGTACTTGTCGAAGTCGAAGTAGATCGTCTTGAGGTTCGGGTTCGGCGCGAACTCGCTGGGCTTCGCCATCGGAGCGGGAGCAGGAGCGGGCGCGGGAGGAGCTGGCGTGGCGGGCGCGGGCGCAGGCGCGGGCGGAGGCGCCGGGGCGGCCTGTGGCGCGCTCGGTGCCGGGGCTACGGCGGCAGTAGTAGCGGGCCGCTTCGGGCACCCCACGAGGAAAAGAGTGAGAGCGAGAAGAGGCACCACTAGGAACGCGTGAGCCCGTGGCTGCTTCATAGCGTCGCATCCTCCTTAGTCGAGCTTTGGTGAACAAGCACACAAGCTGGCCAATCCTATCACGGAAGTCGTGGTGACCAAGCTGGACTTGAAGCCTGTCCCGGCCCCGCGGTGAGGACCTGCTGTTCCGACCCGTCCGCGAGCATGGTGTAAAGCTGTGTCCCCCCCTGGCGAGACGACTGGAAGATGAGGTGGCGACCGTTGGGAGCCCAGGAGGCGCTCTCGTTGTCGCCGGGCCCGGCGGTGAGCCGGCGAAGATTGGAGCCATCAGGGTTGATGGCCCACAGGTCGTGAGTGGCGAAGCGAGAGGTGAAGACGATGGTGTCGCCCTTGGGAGACCAGCGCGGCTGCGTGTTGAACCCACCGTTGGTCAGCCGCCGCACGTTGACCCCGTCGATGTCCATCACATAGACGTGCGCGGAGCCGGAGCGGTCCGAGACAAAGGCGAGATCGCGCCCGGTGGGCGACCACGTGGGCTCGGTGTCGATGGCCACGTTCGTGGTCAGCCGGCGGAAGGCGCCCGTGGCCACGCTGAGGAGATAGATCTCCGGGTTACCGTCCTTGGACAGCGTCATGGCCACCGTGCGGCCGTCGGGGCTCCAGGCGGGCGAGGAGTTGATGCCCGCGTAACCGGCGAGGAGCTGGACGGGCCGGCGCTCGAAGGGGAACACCCGGTACAGGAAGGGGTAGCCGTTCATGTACGAGGTGAAGGCGAGGGAGCGGGAATCGGGGCTCCAGCTCGGCGACAAGTTGATGGACTTGTTGGCGGTGACGGGGGCCACCCCCGCCCCGTCGTAGTCCATCAGGTAGAGTTCCTTGACCCCGGAGCGCGTGCTCGCGAACGCGATCTTGGTGTCGGCCACTCCTGCCTCGCCGCTGACCAGGAGCACCGCCTCGTCGGCCACGCGATGCGCGGCCCGCCGCGGCTCCGACACGTGGGAGATGACTTTCTTCGTCCCGATGATCCGGAAGTCCGGCGAGGTGAGATCGTACAGCCGCATCTCCACCTCGAAGCGATCTGGGCGCACGGTGAGGAAGCCCTGGAGCGCCTGCATGGCGCCCGCGGCGGCGAGCTCGGCCAGGCGCGGCCGCATCACCTCGGCGCCACCATTGGGCAGGGGAGGCATGCCCGACACCACGCTGAAGAGCGCGCTGAAGTTCAGGTCCACTCCCGTGATGCCGGGCAGGCGCTTGGCCCAGTTCTGCGGGTCCGTCCCCCCCACGAGGGCGAAGTCGGGGATGGCGATGTTGATCCTCTTCATCTGCCCGGGCCGGACGTTGAGCTCCACGTCGGGGCTCTGGGAGCGGGCGGGGGTGGGGTGGAGCAGCGAGAGACCGCCGGCCACGAGCAGGAGGGCGGCGGCGCCAAGGGCCGTCCAGCGGACGAGAGTGGACGCGCGCATCATCCGTGCTTCATCTCGAAGTTGAACAGCACGCGGAGGGCGGGCTTGCTCCAGTCCGCGGGCAGGGGCGGGAAGGGGCTCGCCTCCGAGATGGCCCGCAGGGCGGCGCGGTCATAGAAGGTGCTGCCCGAGCTCTGCTCGATACGCGGCGGAGCGATGGAGCCGTCGCGCTGGATCTCGACGTAGATGCGGGGCTTCTGGCCGGGCTCGTTCGGCCGATTCTGCGTCTGCCAGCGCTCCTCGACCTTCTGCAGCACCTGGCGCAGGTACCAGGCGTGCGGGAAATCGGTCACGTCGAGGGTCATGGTGCCCTGGCCGACCACGGAGCCCGTCGAGAGGCCGAGGGCCTTGGCGGCGGGCTTTGCCGTCGGCTCCACGGCGGTCTTGCCCTTCTCCTCCGATGAGCTCCGCATCGGGGGCAGCTCCCGCTCGCCGGGGCGGGCGATCACGCTCCGCGCGGGCAACGACGCCTCCGCGGGCTTTGGCGTCTCCTTGGGAAGCTGCGGCTTCGGCTCGGGCGGCGGCGTGGGCTCCCGTGCGGGGAGGGGCGGCGGCGTCCGAGTGGGCAGCGCCGCCGGGCTCCCCGTCGGCGCGCCGATGGCGGCCACCGACGGGAAGAGATTCACCATGTGCACCGTGGGCCGCGCGAGCACACCGGAGAGCGCCACCGCGATGAGCACTGCCACCACCGCCGCATGGCCGAGGATCGACACGACGAGCGCCTTGACGGGCATGGGCGCGGGCGGAGGGGTGGGGTTGATCCGCCAGCGCGGCGTCGACCGTGGCGAGCGCATGGGGAGCCGATCCGCCATGCTGAGAGCGCTCATGAGCCCCGCACGGGCTCGGTGACCATACCCAGTTTCTCGATCCCGGACTTGCGGACCTTGTCCATGGTCTCGACCACGAAGCCGTACTGGAGCGCCTGGTCGGCCTTGAGGTAGAGCGTCTTGTCGTTGCGGTTCTTGAACGTGTCGCGAAGCGTCTGCTCGAGCGAGGCGAGCGCGAGCGGCTTGCCGTTCAGATAGATCTGCTGCTCCTTGGTCAAGGTCAGCTCCATGCGCTCTTCCGTCACCGTGGGCTTGCCCGCGGTCTTGGGAAGATTCACGTCGATGCCCCGGTACATGAGGGGCGCCGTGAGCATGAAGATGAGGAGGAGCACGAGGACGACGTCGACGAGCGGAATGATGTTGATCTCCGCCAGGGTGCTGACGCTCCGGCGCCCGCCGCCATTGCTGCCACCGCCCCCGCTGAAGGCCACGGCTACCGGCTCGCCACCTTGGCGGGAGCGGGGCGGGCGAAGGTATTCAGGAGTTCGAGGGCGAAGCCGTCCATCTCGGTCGCCCACCGCTTGGTGCGGTTGACGAAGAAGTTGTAGCCCATGACGGCGGGGATGGCCGCCCCCAGGCCCGCCGCGGTGGCGATGAGCGCCTCGGAGATGCCCGGCGCGACGACGGCGAGGCTGGCCGAGCCCTGCTGCCCGATGCCGTGGAAGGCGCCCATGATGCCCACGATGGTGCCGAAGAGCCCGATGAACGGCGCCGCGCTCGCCGTGGTGGCGAGGAAGGGCAGGTAGCGCTCCATCCGCGTCACCTCGATCTCCGTGGCACGCTGCATGGCGCGCTGGGCGGAATCGATGGCTTCGCGCGGCAGCCCCTCGCCTTCCTCGAGGACGGCGTCGACCTGCTCCGCGCCGCCGTACACCGTCGAGAGCTCAAGCCCCGCCGCCGAATAGAGCTGGGCGAGCGGGCTCGCGCGGAATTTCTTCGCGGCGCCGTAGATCATCGAAAAGCGGCCGCCCTGACGAAAGGCGCGCGTGAAGCCCTTCGAGTCCCGCTTGATGGCGCGGAACTCCCACCACTTCTCCACGATGAGCGCCCAGCAGATCACCGAGAAGAACAGAAGAACCCCCAGGACGAATCGGGCCGTGGGGCCTGCCTGGAGGATCGGGTCGAGCACCGACGGCATCGCGCTAGGTGGTGGCAAACGGGGCTCCTTTGTCTCGGCTGAGAGAGGTACGCAGGGGCACGCTTGATGATACCGAAGCGTTGCAACAAGTGTCAACGAATTTGGCCAGAAATGTGCGATTTGTTTGACAGCGCGGAGGCCGGGCCGTATAAGTGACCCGTATGTTTCACTCGCCGGGCGCGATCGCTCTCCAGCTGGGTCCCTTGAGCTTCCGCTGGTACGGCATCCTCATGGCGAGCGCGATGGGGCTCGGGCTCTGGCTCGCCTATCGCGAGGCGGGTCGACGCGGTCTCAATCCCGATGACATGCTCAAAGCTTCCGAGTTAGGTCTTCTCGGCGGGCTCATCGGCGCGCGGCTGTATTACGTCGCCTTCAATCTCGACTACTACCTCCGCTACCCGGGAAAAATCTTCGCGGTATGGGAGGGCGGTCTCGCCATTCACGGCGGCGTCATCGGCGGTCTCCTCGTGGGCGGCGGCTACGCGCTCGTTCGCGGGCTGCCCGCCATCACGTATCTCGACATTGCGGCGCCGAGCCTCGCTCTCGGGCAGGCCATCGGCCGTTGGGGCAACTTCTTCAACGAGGAGGCGTTCGGCACGCCGACGAACCTGCCGTGGCGGCTCTTCATCTCGCCGCCGCACCGGCCCATCCAGTACGCGCAGGACGAGTACTTCCATCCCACGTTCCTCTACGAGTCGCTGTGGGACTTCGCCGTCTTCCTCCTGCTCATCGTGGTCTTCCGCAAGCGGTTCGAGCGGGCGCCCGGCGCGCTCTTCCTGACCTACCTGGGTCTCTACTCCATCGGCCGCTTTCTCACGGAGGCGCTGCGCACCGACGCCCTCATGCTCGGTCCCATCCGTGTCGCGCAGCTCGCGAGCGTGCTCGGGGTCACCCTCGCCCTGGTCGGGGTGCCCCTCCTCCTGCGCCGGACCCGCGTCTCCGTCTGAGGCCGTGCACTTCACCTTTCTCGGCACCGCGGGAGCCGTCCCCGCCCGCGACCGGGACACCACCTCCATCGTCTTCGTGGGCGACGGCGACGCCGTGCTCGTCGACTGTGGGGGCAGCCCGATGCAGAAGCTGCTCCTGGCCGGGGTGACGCGCGATGCTCTCCGTCGCGTGATCATCACCCACATGCACACCGATCACGTCTACGGGCTGCCTTCGCTCGTGGAGACGCTGTATCTGCTGGAGCGGAAGGCGCCGCTCCATCTCGCGTGCCGGCAAGAGCACGAGCAGCCCATCCGCACCCTGCTGGGCGTCTTCCGCCAGCTGGAGCGCCCGGATCTCTTCCCGATCGTCTGGGAGCTCGTGCCCGCGCGCGAGCGCTTCGCCCTGCCCGCCCTCGGGAGCTTCGCGGTGTCCGCCTCGCCCAATGCCCACGGGAGCATGCCGAACATCGCGGTGCGGCTCGAGGCGCCGGGGCGCCCCGCCGTCGTCTACTCCTCGGACACCGAGCCGTGCGACGCCGTGGCAGCGCTGGCTCGCGGCGCCCACACCCTCATCCACGAGGCGACCTTCTCCGCGCGGAGGATCACGCGCTTCGGCGTGCATTCCACCGCGGCCGAGGCCGGGGCCATCGCCGCGCGGGCGGAGGTGAGGCGTCTGATCCTCGCCCACATCGACGTGGGGCACCACGGCGAGCTCGATGCGCACCGCGACGAGGCGCGCGCCCACTTCGCCGGTGAGGTCGAGGTCGCGCGGGAGCTCGTGCCCTACCCGCTGTGATCGCCTTCGCGGGCCGCGACGGCGCGGGGCGGCTCTACCAGGGCGACAGCCGCTCGCTCGCTCCCATCGCCACAGGCAGCGTCGGGATCATCCTCACCTCGCCGCCCTACTGGATCACCGACGAGAGCCGCGCGGCCGCGGATCGCTACGCGCGACGCTTCGCCCGCGGGTTCGGACCGGAGTGGCGCCGCGTGCTGGCCCCGGACGGCGATCTCTGGCTCGTGCTGGGGGACCGCCACAACGGCCGCGAGTGGGTGGGGTTCGACGGCCTCATCACGGAGTGGCTGCGCCGCGCGGGCTGGCGGCTCCAGGCCAAGGGCATCTGGGTGCAGACGCGGCCGCGAGAGCGCTGGGACAACCGCATCAACTATCTCCTGCGCTTTCGCAAGACCGGCCGCAGGCTACGCCCGTCTCCCGCCACTCTCCTGTGGACCCTGCCGCTGCCGCGCACCCATCCGGAGAGCATCTGGGACGCCACCCCCGAGCCGGTGCTGCGGCAGCTCATCACGATGAGCCGTCGCCGCGGCGCCGTCCTCGATCCCTTCTGCGGCGCGGGGACGGTGGGGCGAGTCGCCCTCGCCCTGGGGCGCGAGTGGATCGGCGTCGAGCGCGATCCACGCATGGCGCGGCTCACCGCCCGGCGTCTGGGGCTCCGACGCCTTCCGCAGGGCCCCGGGCAGGGGAGCCTATCGAGGCCGCGCAAGACGCGCTAGACTCTGCCCGCGGCACCAACCTACCGCGCAGGAGGAGCCCGTGAGCACCAACAAGGACATCGGCGTCACCATGGCGGCCAATCACGTGGGCCAGATCGAGATCCAGCGGCCGCCGCACAACTACTTCGACAACGCGCTGATCAACCAGATCGCGGACGCCCTCGAGGAGTTCGACCGCGACGCGGGCTGCCGCTCCGTGGTCCTCTGCGCGCAGGGCAAGTCGTTCTGCGCGGGAGCGGACTTCGCGAAT
The DNA here is from genome assembly GCA_046723845.1 of Candidatus Methylomirabilota bacterium. GTDB lineage: Bacteria > Methylomirabilota > Methylomirabilia > Rokubacteriales > CSP1-6 > AR37. The sequence continues at coordinate 46,044 of JBKOVG010000023.1, forward strand.
CGTCCGGCCACGGGGGCGAGCAACGAGACGGGCAAGCATCTCTACAAGGAGGCGACGCGCATCTTCCGCACGCGCAAGCCGTGGGTGGCCGCCGTCCAGGGCGCGGCCATCGGCGGCGGGCTCGGCCTCGCCCTGGCGGCGGACTTCCGGGTCACCTGCGTCGAGGCCCGTTTCAGCGCCAACTTCAATCGTCTGGGCTTCCACCCGGGCTTCAGCCTCACCTGCACGCTGCCTCGCCTCGTCGGGCAGCAGAAGGCGAACCTCCTCTTCTATACGGGCCGCCGCGTGCCCGGTGACGAGGCAGTGGCCATGGGCATGGCGGACGTGCTGGTCCCGCTCGCCGAGGTGCGATCGGCGGCGGTGGCGCTGGCCACGGAGATCGCCCAGTCCGGGCCAATCGCGGTGCAGTCCACGCGCGAGACGATGCGGCGTGGCTTCGCCGACGCGGCGGAGCGGGCGACGGAGCGCGAGCTCACCGAGCAGGAGTGGACGCGCAAGACCGAGGACTTCAAGGAAGGCGTGAAGGCCTGGGCGGAGAAGCGTCTCCCCGACTTCAAAGGCCGCTGAGCATTCGCGTAGTCACGCGGACAGGGAGACAAGCGTTGCGTTAAGCCACGGGCGGGGCTGGGGGGCGGGGGCTCCCTCCCCAGACCACGCTGAGTCGCATTCGTTTGCGAAGTCTCTGGCGGACCACGAGATTCACGTCTCTGGCTTCGACTACACCCAGAAGATACGGGTCTACGGGGATGCCCCCCTCCCCCCACCCGGCTCAACCCGTGGCCCTCGGAAGAG